>DASZCB010000286.1:0-3528 GCA_035943575.1 Rhodanobacter sp.
AACTGTCCACACCTTCTTACCGAGTCCTCCCATGTCGTCATCAAGCCTCACCCTGTATGCCTCCCGTGCTGGTTTCGGGCTGCCCGATACCAGCCCGTTCGTGATCAAGACCGAAGTGCAGCTGAAGATGGCCGGCCTGACCTATGACCGTGCCTCCGCGATTCCGCCGCAGGCGCCGAACGGCAAGCTGCCTTTCATCAACGACCACGATGAGGTGGTGAGCGACTCCACCTTCATCCGCGCGCATATCGAGCGCAAGTACACGGTGGATCTGGATACGGGGCTGGACGCGCGCCAGCGCGCGGAAGCGTGGGCGATCGAGCGGCTGCTGGAGGATCATCTCTACTTTGCGATGGTCTGGTTCCGCTGGATCGATCCGGCAAATTTCGCCAAGGGGCCGGCGCATTTTGCCGACGGTGCGCCCGAAGCGGAGCGCGCACAATTGCGTCACGACATTCAGGCGCGCAAGGCGGTCGAGCTGCATGCGCAGGGGGTGGGTCGGCATGCGCCCGCGCAGATCGCCGCGCTGGGTGCACGCTCGCTCGACGCACTGGCGCAGCTGCTTGGCGACAAGCCGTACTTCATGGGCGAATTGCCCAGCGGCGTGGATGCTGCCGCGTTCGGCATGCTCGCCTGCGTCATCACGCCGTTCTTCGACACGCCGCTGCGCCGCACGGCGGAAGCCCACCCGAACCTGATCGCCTACGTCGCCCGCATGATGCAGCACTATTATCCCGAGCATGCGTGGGACTGATCACGGCCAGTGAATGGGATTCCGGCTTTGATGATTGCCGATTACTCAGTCAGTGAACGACGCAAATCCTGCAAGGCCGGCAGGAGCTCCACGGGCTCGCGCATCGACTTGCGCGCTGCGCCGATCGCCCGGCGTACGGCACCTGGCGTCTCGCCTCTTTCGATTAGCGCAATAGCGGGGGCCCGGCACGCCACCAGTGCATCCACCCAGTCTGCTGGCTGCAAGGCACGGTAAGGCCGCGTCACCAGTCGGCTGGTCCGGAACGCCGGAGCCAGCTGCTCCACTCCGGCGACTGCCGTGACGAAGTCATCGGAGGTTCGCACGGGAATTGCTGGATCCACTGCAGCGGCGAGGGCAGCCAGTGCATCGGCCACACGCCGGCGCAGCACGTCGGTCGAGCGCACGGGAAGTACGAACCAGGCAGAGACGCCACCGATGATCGCCCCGATCACGATTTCCTCCAGCCGCGGCCACAGCATGCGTGGCGCCGATGTGCCCGCAAAGCCCTGCAGCAGGGCCAGTGCGAGGGTGACGAACAGCGCCCACCACGCGTAACCCAGCGGGCGCAGCCACACGCCGAGGAAGATCGCGGTGAGGATCAGCGCCACCGTCGTCATGTCGTGGGATCCGATGCGGAGGGTGAGCGTCACGGCGAGAATGGTGCCGGCTGCCGCGCCCAGCACGCGCAGCACGCTCTTGTACGCAACATCCAGCCGGCCGCGGTTGCCACTGATGACGATGAAGGCAGTGAGCACGATCCAGGCCCAGCGCTCGGCGAAGAAGAGGTAGCCGACCGTGAAGGATATACTGAGCGCGACGGCCATCTGGATGGCCATCCGGGTGCTCGCCATAGGGCGCAGTGAGCTTTCGCGCGTTGGCGTCGGTGCCGGGCGTTCCGGTGCGGGTGCAGGCGGCAGAAAACGCACGCGACGGGCCAGCGCATGCAGCACACCTACCCATAGCAAAGCCAGCAGCGCGATGAGTATTGGTACCAGCGGCGCCGGGATGGCGCTGGCTGGTGTCGCCTGGATGTGCGGCGTGGTGAGCAGCACGATGAACGGTAGTGCGATCAGCGAGCCGGCTCGCTGCGCCATCGGACCGAACCGGCGCAGCCAGATCGACACGAACATGCCGCAGACGAAGACCAGTGCGCCGAGCCACGGCGTACGATGCAGCAGGATGCCTACGCCCATCGCGATCACGCCGACGATGGGCAACGCGATGGCCGCCTCGATGCGGCCGCGCAGGTCGCGGTCGAGCTGGCTGCGTGAGAGCGAGAGGCAAAGCACCACGGCCAGCACCGCCGGGCCCGGTCCGGGAGCGATCGCCAGTGCGCACAGAAGAGTGGCGATCGCGGCCAGCATGGTTACGCTGGCTTCCTGCAATGCGCGCAGGGCTGCGGCAACATTTGCTGCCGTGCGTGACTGCCTTGCCATGGCTGCGGAAATCATTCGCGCGACAAATAGATCAGTGATGGAGCGGGATGCCACGTTCTCATGCCTGCCTGCTTTCCCGATAGACCAGAAGATGTTTGCGATAAAGGCGAGACGTAAGGCTGGCGGTGAACGTGCCTGTCCACCTTCGGTGCACGTCCTAATGAATGGCTACCGATATGTCGTTGACCAGACGCACCAGGCCACGTATGTCGAAGTTCGGCGGGTCGAGGGTGGAACCCAGTCGTACGATCACCAGCCGTTTGGATGGCACGATGACGATGCGCTGCTCGTTCATGCCCGAAGCAAAGTAGGCATCGCCGGGCATCCCGGCGATGATGTGGCTGCCGTCCGCTTCGATTCCGGTATTGGTCCAGAAACCGGAGCCGTAGATGCTGTTGAGAGTCTGCTTGCTGACGTAGGCGCTCCATCCTTCGGGCAGGATGCGGCGGCCGTCGAGCGTGCCGTCGTCGAGGTAGAGCTGGCCGAAGTGTGCCCAGTCGCGGGCGGAGGCGTAGACGCGGGTAGAACCGACCAGGGTCTGCGCGCCGTCGAATTCCATCAGTACGTGGTGCATGCCGAGCGGATCGAACAACTCGCGATGCGCGAAACGGATCAGGCCGGGTGCGCCACCACCCACCGCATCGCGCAGTACGCCTCCGAGGATCAGGGTATTGCCGCTGGTGTATTCCCACTGCGATCCGGGCGGGCTGCGCAGCGCGGCATGCGCGGCGTAAGCAGCCATGTCCTTCTGCAGAAACAACATGGTGGACACCGGATCGAAGCCGCTGTCGTCTTCGGTGAGAGCAAGCCCCGAGGTCATCCGTGACAGCTGGTCCAGCGTGATGCGGTGACGCGGATCGTCGGGCGCCTGCCAAGCTTGCACTGGGGCCGGCGCGTGCATGTCCAGCTTGCCCTGCCGGACCAGGATGCCGAGCAGTGCGTTCACCACCGACTTGCTCATCGAGTAACCGAGCTGCGGTGTGTCCCGATGGAAGCCGGCGGCATAGCGCTCGGCGATGATTTTGCCGTCATGCAGCACCACGATCGCGTGCACGTTGCGGCGTGGTCCGCTGGCCGGTTCCGCAAAAGCACGCGTCAGTGCGGCGACGATGGTGGGATCGGTATTGATGATCGACGCAGCAGGCGTGGTGGTGGATACGGCCTCCCGTGCTGCCTGCAGGGTGGCGGCATCCGGTGCCATCGTGGGTAGCGCGCAACCATAATCCGGGTAGTAGGTCGCCACACTAGTGAAGTGCCCATGCCATTGCGCGGTCACCTTCCGCCTCGCGGCATCGACGGTGTAGCGCAGGTTCGGCAGCAGGATGCGCATGCCTTGCT
>DASZCB010000287.1:0-2693 GCA_035943575.1 Rhodanobacter sp.
AGCACAACTGGAAGCTGGATCTGGCCGTGAAGAAAGTCGCCTACACCGATGGTGACTACCGCAAGGGCGCCGACGTCACCGTGGCCAACCTCGACAAACTGGTGCTGCCGGCCACGCTCGAGGCGATCTACGACGACGGCAGCAAACAGGATGTGCGCGTGCCGTGGGAAACCTGGCAGCAACATCGCAGTTTTGTGGTCCACGTTGACGGCACGCGCAAGCTGAAGTCGGTGACCATCGACCCCGCCCGCGCACTTCCGGACGTCAATCGCGGCAACAACACGTTCACGATGCCGTGAGTGCAATCCGAAAATATCCGCATCACAAATTGAGCACTTAACGAATGATCGACATACGACAAGCAGCATTTCCTGAGGATGCTGACGAAGTGCGCAGTCTTTTTCGCGAATATGCAGACGGCCTTGGGGTTGACCTTAGCTTTCAGGACTTCGAGGCCGAGGTGGCTGCCTTGCCGGGAAAATATGAAGCGCCAGCTGGGCGACTACTTGTGGCGCATAGTGGCACTGACGTCCTCGGCTGCGTCGCCATGCGACGGTTGCATGGCACCGTTTGCGAAATGAAAAGGCTTTACGTTCGACCGCAGGCACGGGGCAATCAACTCGGACTCAAGCTGACGGAGCGTATTTGCCAAGAAGCACGAGAAGCCGGCTATTCAAGAATTTGCCTTGATACCCTCGCCACCATGGCGACGGCACAGAAGCTCTATCACACGCTGGGATTCAGACCGATTGAATCCTATGTTTTCAATCCAATTCCTGGAACAAAGTTTCTGGCATTGGACCTTTAAGAGCCTGCCGCAGCCAGGTCACTGATGTAGCCAGGTATATCGGCCAGCTGCTCAAAGGGGCGCTGCTGGCGGACGAGATCGGGACGCGGTCGATCACCGCGCGTTTTGGTTGCTCGCCCTCTTCTGCAACAACAATAGATAGCTGGCGGCAGACCAACTGAAATTCGGTGACTGATAGCCTTGGCCGGTCAACGGGTCGTAGTTTTCATAGATCGGTGCCTGCTGCGTCAGGCCCTTGGCGTTGAGCACCAGGCGGCGAGCCATATCGTCGGCCTGTCGGCCATAGCCGTAGCGCCTTAAGGCCTCAACGCCGAAATAGGCTTGATCGAGCCATACCGGGCCGCGCCAATAACCCTTGATCGGTGAAAAGTGCGGATCGTCTGCGGCGAGCGTCGGGAATGGCATGAGGGTGCCGAACTTGCTCGGATCTAGCATCACCCGAGCCACGGAACTGGCTTGATCGGGAGTCGCCACGCCCGCCCAAAGCGGCGCCCAGCCTTCCGAACCATAGATGCGCACGAGATCGTCGTGACCGAGCTTGGCGTCGAAGAAATAGCCCAGCGCCTTGTCAAACATCCGCGCCTGGATAGGCGCCTTCATCGCCGCAGCCTCTTTCAGCCACATGTTGTGGTCCTGAGTCTTGCCAAGGATGGTTGCGACCTGCGCCAGGTCAACTTTTTCCATATAGAGGTAGGCGTTGAGATCGACAGACTCCTGATCCGTGGACCAGGCGCCGTCACTATTCTTGAGCATGGCGACAGAATCGAAGCGGACAGCATTGTCCATGCCGCTTTCCCACGCAGCGGCGACCCTGGTTCCATCGGTTGAGCCATATTCCGCCAGGCCGTTCTGATCGTGATCACGCGCTTTGAACCACCACCGGTGATAGCGCACCAGTTTGTCGTACATCTCGGCCAGAAAGGCTTTGTCGCCGGAGGCACGATAGATTTCCAGCGCGGCCCAAACCGCCAGCGGCGGTTTGGTATCTCGCCAGTTGTCACCCGCCTTGTAGAGATAGATGCAGTCGGGAACCATGCCGTCGACGGCCTGGTAGTCGAACATCGCGCGCATCTGATCGCGCGCGAGCTCCGGCGCGAATTGCGCCAGCGCCGCCGCATGCTTCCATGAATCCCAGGCCCAGAATCCGTTGAAATCCGGATTGGAATACGAGGGAATGACACCGTCATGATGCAGATCGCCACGCGCCGCTCGCCAGTTCCCTAGCAAGGTCATCATCGCCTTGACAGAAACCCGTCGTGCGATCTCGTCGGGAAGACCCGCGAGATGGCTCGATGCCACGGCCTTCAGATAGTTGTCCCACCGTTCGCGATTCTGAGTCCAGACAGTCGTGTAATCGACGGGCGTTGGCGTGTCGGCATGAATGTCATAGATCAGGGTTTGCTCGACAAAAACTGTCGCCGTCTGATTCGGTTTCAGATGCAGCGGATGATCCAGGGCGATTCGATAATCGGTCTCCGATAGCGTGACCCGGTAGGCGGGAGTGCCGCCAACGTGAAGTCGCGTGGCCAGCTTCGAATTCGAGTTGGTGAAGGTCTGCGCCACCTCGTCGCCGTCCTTGACCAGCCCAACCTGTTGTTGGGGCATCACACGACCAATGACGGAAAGGTCCACCTCCTGCGAGGTTGCCGCGGTCAGTTCGATCCGCACCAGTGCATGCCAGGAATCGGCAAAGAACAAGGTCTGGCGCACCGTCAGACCTGGACTGGAAAATCCGCGTACCAGATAGCCCGGCGCAGCGTGGCTTTCGACTGGACTCAGCGCGATGTTCTGATTGCTGGTGGCATCGTGTAGCAACAACTGGGCGAAGCGCGCACCGACCCATTGACCATCGCCGAGACTGTGCACGAAGGGACCGGAAAAGCCT
>DASZCB010000288.1:0-6375 GCA_035943575.1 Rhodanobacter sp.
CATGGCTGAGATCCTCAGTCATCTCCAGCACGTGACGCGCCTCGTTCGCACCCATCGACACGTGATCTTCCGCATTCGCGCTTGTCGGCACCGAATACACGCTGGCCGGATGCGCACGCGTGGCCAGGTCGTTGACCAGGGCGGCAGCGGTGTACTGCACGATCATGAAGCCGGAGTCGGTGCCGTCCTCGTTGCCAGTGAGGAACGCCGGCAAGCCATCGTTCGTCGCCGAATCGACCAGCTTG
Source organism: Rhodanobacter sp. (assembly GCA_035943575.1). Classification (GTDB taxonomy): domain Bacteria; phylum Pseudomonadota; class Gammaproteobacteria; order Xanthomonadales; family Rhodanobacteraceae; genus Rhodanobacter. Next base: position 246 of record DASZCB010000288.1, read on the forward strand.
TTGAGACGGCGTTCGGAGATCGAGGCCAATACAGGGATCGCCGCCTTCACGTAGCTCATCGCCAGCGCCAGCGGCATGCCGTGGAAGTGACCGGCCGAGATCACCTGCTCCTCGATGAACTGCGCGTCCTCGTTGTCCGGAAAGATCAGCGGGTTGTCGGTGACCGAGTTCAGTTCGATATCGAACACACGGCACGCCTGCGCCCAAGCATCGCGCACCGCGCCATGCACCTGCGGCATGCAGCGCAGACTGTAGGCGTCCTGCGGCTGATGCTTCTTGCCGCCCTTGAACGGCAGAAAGCGGCTGTAGAACGCCTCGCGACCATGCCGCTGATTGGCCGGCACCCAGTCCCAGCCGATGTCGAAACTGAGCGCCTGATCGTCCGGCTCGCTCCACGCCTCGGCGCTCCATGACTTGAAGCGCGGCACCAGGTGATAGGGAATGTCGACCAGGGTGGAGCCAGCCAGCAGTCCGCGCACATGCGCGGCGGTTTCGACCTGCCCCGGATGCGGACGCAGCGCATGCACTTCCGGACGCAAGGCGCCGCTGCGGCCAGCGAACGCGTCCAGCGTCATCGACGCTGCCAGATCGGCGGTATCCAGCAATTGCTCCAGCGTATCCAGCGCCAGCACACCGGTCGCCAGCATCTGCGCCGTGCCGTTGTTGAGCGCAAGGCCTTCCTTGAACGACAACCGGATCGGTGAGAGGCCGGCGCGCTTGAGCGCTTCCATACCCGATACACGCTCGCCCCGATAAAACGCCTCGCCACCGCCGAGCAGCACGATCGCCAGATGCGACAACGGTGCAAGATCGCCGCTGGCACCCACTGAGCCCTTCTCCGGTACCACCGGCACCACACCGGCGTTGAGCATGGCTGTCAGCGCTTCGAGCGTGCTCACGCGGATACCGGAATGACCGCGCATCAGCGTATTGATGCGAATCAGCAGCATCGCCCGCACAACGTCTTCGCCGAACGGTTTGCCCACGCAGACAGCATGCGTGGTGATCAGGTTGTGCTGCAGTTCTTCCAGCAGCGTGCCTTCGGGCGCATCCAGCCCATCCTTGATCCGGGCGGCGCCCGGCAATTCATCGCGCAGACGATGCGCGCCGAGCAGCTTGTCGGCATTGCTGCCGAAACCAGTGGTGACGCCGTAAGTGGGTTCGCCGCAGCTGACCTTCTCGGCCAGGAAATCAGCGGCGCGCTGCACGCGCTTGAGCTGCACCTGATCCAGCGCCACCGACGCACCCAGTCGCGCCACTGCTACCAGCTGCGCGCGAGTCAGGTTGCTGCCGTTGAGAAGAATGGTTTCGCTCACTTGAAGAATGCTCCAAACGTGTCTTCACGCTACAAATCGCCGTCACTCCCGCACATGCGGGCATGACGGCATGAAAAGAGCCGCCGCCCTCGCGGCCTCACCCCATCGCCGCGGCCTGCTCCAGCTCTACCCGCAACGTCTTGATCAATTCGACTCGCGCGACCTCAAACTGATCTTCGCGGCGCAGATCCTTCACCGTCACGACGCCCTTGGCGATCTCGTCCTCGCCAAGCACGATCACGAAGCGGATACCGGCGCGGTCGGCGTACTTGAACTGTTTGCCGAGCTTGCCGCCCTCCAGCACCACTTCGGTGGCGATACCGGCACCACGCAACTCGCCGGCCAGCGCCAGATAAGCGGGCAAATGCGCCGCATCCATCTGGGTCACCAGCACGTCGACCGTACTGGTCGCTGTGTTGATCAGGCCGGCATCACGCAACTGCCAGTACAGGCGGGTGAGGCCGATCGAGATGCCGACACCGGGCAGCTGCGACTTGGTGTATTGGCTAGCCAAATTTTCGTAGCGTCCGCCCGAGCAGATCGAGCCGATCTGCGGATGATCGTTCAAGGTAGTTTCGTAGACAGTGCCGGTGTAGTAGTCGAGGCCGCGCGCGATCGACAGGTTCAGCGCGTAATGCGTTTCCGGTACGCCGAACGCGTGGATCAGTCCCAGCACTTCCTTCAGTTCGGCACGCCCCTGCTCCATCGCTTCGGGGCCGTTACCCAGCGCGTCGAGTTGGTTGTACGCGTCCTGCAGCGAGGTCGAGCGCACCTGCACGAAAGCAAGGATCTTCTGCGCCACCTCGGCACTCAGACCGAATGCCTCGCCGGTCAGCGTGTCGCGCACGTAGTCGGCGCCGCGCTTGTCCAGCTTGTCCACTTCACGCAGCACCAGCATCTGCTGCTCGCTGTCGACGATGCCCAGGCTCTCGAAATAACCGCGCATCAGCTTGCGGTTGTTGAGCTGGATGGTGAACGGGCCGATCGCCAGCTCGCGGAACACGCTGTAGATCACCGCCGGAATCTCGGCGTCATAGCGCACCGACAGCGCGTCCTTGCCGATCACGTCGATGTCGCACTGATAGAACTCGCGGAAACGTCCGCGCTGCGCGCGCTCGCCGCGATACACCTTCTGCATCTGGTAACGACGGAACGGGAAGCTCAGGTCGCGCTCGTGCTCAGCAACGTAACGCGCCAGCGGCACGGTGAGATCGAAGCGCAGTGCCAGTTCGGGCATGCTCTCGTCGGCCTTGTCGGCATTCAACGCGCCGGTGGACTGCACGAAATACACCTGCCGCTCGGTCTCGCCGCCAGTCTTGGTCAGCAGCACGTCGGAGTATTCGATCACCGGCGTCTCGATCGGCAGGAAACCGAAACGCTCGTAGTTGCGACGGATCACGTCGAGCATGCGCTGGAACGCGATCTGGTCGAGCGGCAACAGCTCGAGCACGCCGGGCATGGTGCGGGCCGGGGTAAGCGCCATGGAATCCTCTACTGACGATGGGGAACATTCCGTCTGACGGCGGAGCGCGCGACGGCAGCCGTCAAGATTAGCAGAACGGCACGGGCCTTCCGCGGCCGCGTCATCAACCCGATGCATCGAACCTGTTGCCAAGCCCCCGCTCGACGATTAAGATACGCGGCTTCCCACGGGGTGTAGCTCAGCCTGGTAGAGCGCTACGTTCGGGACGTAGAAGTCGCAGGTTCGAATCCTGTCTCCCCGACCAAAATTCGATGAAGAAGCCGGCCTTGCGCCGGCTTTTTTGTGTCCGCGAATACGCTCCTACAAGGCAGTGTGGCTCTCCAGCGCCAAGGAAGCGAGCCGATCAAGCTCGGCCTCGACGAAACCTGCCTCGATCCGCGCCGGGCGATTGAACGGCCCGCGCAAGCTGACACCCATGTATTCGCGCAGCAGCGCGAAGAACGTGTCGACCGGTTCGACCCCATCGCGCTCACAACAGTACCGATACCAGCGGGTGCCAGCGGCGACGTGTGCCACCTCCTCGCGCAGGATCACTTCCAGGATCGCCACCGTGCCGGTATCGCCGAGATGGCGCAGCCGATCGATCATGCCGGGGGTCACATCCAGTCCGCGCGCTTCCAGCACGCGCGGCACCAGCGCCATGCGGGCGGTATCGTGGTGCGCGGTTTTCTCGGCCATCGCCCACAGGCCGTCGTGCGCGTCGAAGTCGCCATAGACGTGGCCGAGTTCGGCCAGTCGCCCAGACAGCATCGCGAAGTGGCGCGCCTCATCGTTGGCGCAACTGGCCCAGTCGCGGTAGTACGCAGCTGGCTTGCCGCGATAACGATAGACCGCGTCCCACGCCAGGTTGATCGCGTTGAATTCGATATGCGCGACCGCGTGCACCAGCGCGGCTCGGCCTTCGGCGCTGCCGAGTCCGCGTTGCGGCACCTGACGTGCATTGACCAGCTGCGGTTTCGCCGGCCGGCCGGGCGCGCCGATCGGTTCGGGCGGCGGCGATGCGGGATCGTCGCACAGCTCGCCATCCAGCAAGGACTGCCAGGTTTCTTGAGTAAGACGCAACTTCTCGGCCGGATCGGTGGCGTCGAGACAGCGTTTGGCGGCAGCGTGGAGATCGGTCATGTGATTTTTCGCGAGCACCCGCCCCTCACCTTCCCAAAAGGGGATTCCTTTTGGTCACAATCCTCTCACCCACAAGGGGACTCCCTAGGGGTCGCCCGGTGGAGAGAGGAGGCAGTCGCTAGGTCACACGACCCGGCGCGCAGCCTTGGCGTCATCCGAGCGCAGCATCTGAATCTGTTCCAGATAACGCTGCTCGAGGCCGGTGACGTATTCGCCGGAGAAGCATGACGTGTCGAACTGCTTCAGGTTTTCGTTGCCATCCTGGACCGCCCAGATCAGATCCTTGAGATCCTGATAGATCAGCCAGTCGGCGCCGAGCACCTTCTCCACTTCCTGCTCGGTATGGCCGGCGGCGACCAGTTCCGAGGTGGATGGCATGTCGATGCCGTAGACATTCGGATAGCGCACCGGCGGCGCGGCGGAGGCGAAGTAGACGTTCTTCGCACCGGCGTCGCGGGCCATCTGGATGATCTGCTTCGAGGTGGTGCCGCGCACGATCGAGTCGTCGACCAGCAGCACGTTCTTTTTGCGGAACTCCAGCTCGACCGGATTGAGCTTGCGGCGCACCGATTTCACCCGCTCACCCTGTCCCGGCATGATGAAGGTGCGACCGATGTAGCGGTTCTTGACGAAGCCCTCGCGAAACGGCACGCCCAGCGCTTCGGCCAGCGCGCTCGCGGCGGTACGCGCGGTATCGGGGATCGGGATCACCGCGTCGATACCGTGGTCGGGCCGCTCGCGCAGGATCTTTTCGGCCAGCTTCTGGCCCATGCGCAGGCGCGCCTTGTAGACCGAGACGTTCTCCATCATCGAGTCAGGTCGCGCCAGATAGACATATTCGAAAATGCACGGTGTATGGGACACACCCTCCGCGCAACGACGGCTGTACAACTGGCCCTGATCGGTAATGATCACAGCCTCACCCGGCATGATGTCGCGGATGCGCTTGAAGCCGAGCACATCGAACGCGACCGATTCCGAAGCCACCGCATATTCGCGACCTTCCGCAGTAACACGCTCGCCCAGCACCAGCGGCCGGATGCCGTGCGGGTCGCGGAACGCCACCAGGCCATAGCCCAGCACCAGCGCCACGCAGGCATAGCCGCCGCTGGCGCGCGCATGCACGCCGGCCACCGCCTTGAAGATGTGATCCGGGGTCAGCTCCATCCGATCCTGGATCTGCAGTTCGTGCGCCAGCACGTTCAGCAGCACCTCGGAATCGGACTCAGTGTTTATATGACGACGGTCGCCCTCGAACATCTCGCGACGCAGCACATCGGTGTTCACCAGGTTGCCGTTGTGCGCGAACGCGATACCGTACGGCGAGTTCACGTAGAACGGCTGCGCCTCGGCCGAGCCCTCCGAGCCGGCCGTCGGGTAACGACAATGACCGATGCCGATACGTCCGCGCAGACCGCTCATCGCCGTCTGGTTGAACACGTCGCGCACCAGCCCGTTGCCCTTGTGCAGGCGCAGCCGCGAGCCGTCCACCGTGGCGATGCCGGCCGCGTCCTGGCCGCGATGCTGCAGCACCGTCAGTCCGTCATAAAGCGCCGATGCCACTTCGGTGGTACCGACGATGCCGATGATTCCGCACATGATTGCAGCCTGCTTCAGTAATTCGTGGGATGGGCGGCTGCGCTAGTCGCAGTCGCCGGTAACACAGTGCGTGATGCCGCCGGTGCGGACGTCGCGCCAGATATTGGGGCGTGCGGGGGCACCGACAAGTCGCGCAGATGATCGAGCACGCCGGACGACTGGACCTTCTCGATCACGGCCGACGGCTTCAGATGTTCGCGCACATTGGCCGTCACGCCAGCCGGCACGTTCTGCCCCAGCCATGCCGCGGCGCCCTGAAACTGCGGCAGCAACTCCGACCGCTGCCACCAGGACTCGCGCGTGAGCCCGGTAAGGCCCACCAGAAAAACCAGCAGCGTCACGATCAACACGCCGCGCACGAAGCCGAACAGCATGCCAAACAACCGATCGATGCCGGACAGGCCGGTACTCCAGATCAGCCGCCTCACCGCGAAACGCACCAGCGCCCCGAGGATCAGCACGGCGACAAAACAGACGCCGTAACCGACGCAGTAGCGCAAAGAGGGCAGCGAAATCGTGTGATCCAGCTGCGCCGCTACCACCGGGCCAAACGTCCACGCCACCCAGAACGCGGCGATCCAGATGACCAGTGACAACAATTCGGAAACCA
>DASZCB010000289.1:0-2102 GCA_035943575.1 Rhodanobacter sp.
CCTTCAGCCGCAGCGCGCCCATGAAGTCAGTGACGATCTTCCAGCTGCCGGCGCCGACGAACACGATGTCGCCTGTCTGCGCGCCGGTCGCCTTGAGCACGCCGCCCAGCGCCGCGTCGTCGAGAAACTTCGCCACCGGCGAGTTGATGCCGTCGCGACCCTTGGCCAGATCCTCGACCTTAAGCCAGGCCAGACCCTTGGCCCCATAGCGCGACACGTATTCAGTGAGGCCATCGATGTCCTTGCGCGACAGCGTGCTGCCACCGGGCACGCGCAGCGCGGCAACGCGGCCATTCGGATCATTCGCGGGTTCGGCGAACACCTTGAACTCGATGTGCTTCAGCGCTTCGGCCACATCGACCAACTCCAGCGCGATGCGCAGATCCGGCTTGTCCGAACCGAAACGGCGCATCGCCTCGGCCCAGGTCATGCGCGGGAACGTTGCATCCAGTTCCACGCCCTGCACGTCACGGAACACGTGGCGGATCAACTCCTCCACGAAATCCTGCACGTCCTTTTCCTCGACGAAGGCGAACTCCAGATCGAGCTGGGTGAATTCCGGCTGGCGGTCTGCGCGCAGGTCCTCGTCGCGGAAGCAGCGCGCGATCTGGTAGTAGCGATCGAAGCCGGCCACCATCAGGATCTGCTTGAACAGCTGCGGCGACTGCGGCAACGCATAGAACTGGCCCGGATGCACGCGGCTGGGCACCAGGTAATCGCGCGCGCCTTCCGGCGTGGCCTTGGTCAGGATTGGCGTCTCGACGTCCTGGAAGCCGCGCTCATCGAGGTAGCGACGCAACGTCTGCACCAGCTTGATGCGCTTGCGCATCATTGCCTGCATCTCCGGACGGCGCAGGTCGAGGTAGCGGTAGGTCATCCGCATGTCCTCGTTCGGATTCTCGTGCAGCGCGAACGGCAGATCCTTCGCGGCGTTGAGAATCTCCACTTTTTCCGCCAGCAGTTCGATCGTGCCGGTCTTCAGCTTGTCGTTGACCGCGATGCGCCGACGCAGCGTGCCAGTGACGCGCAGGCAGTACTCGTTACCGATCTCGTTGGCGACTGCAAAAGCGTCGGCGTTGTCGCGCTCGATCACCACCTGGGCCAGACCTTCGTGATCGCGCAGGTCGACGAAGGCGACGTGGGCCTGCAAGCGGATCTTGTTGACCCAGCCGCACAGGGTGACCGTCTGGTCGATCAGCGACTCATCGATGAGGCCGCAGTAATGCGTGCGCATGCGCTTGAAACTCCGGGCGAGCCGCAGGGCGGCTGAAACAGATGGAAAAGACCCGGAATCTTACCACCGCGACATACACGGGCGAATTTCTGCGGGCGATGGCGGGATATCCGTCCCCGCCATCGCCCGCATGCGTATCCGCTACCAGCGACGATCAACCATGAATTGGCCGCGACAGCCGTGATCCACCCATACGCCGGCACGATTCCAACCCCAGCTGTCGCCTTCGGTACAACGGGCGCCGGATAGCTGTTTCACCAGCTCGACACGACCCTGGCGACCCACATCGACCTGGCACATCCGATAGTTGTTCTGGTGACTGTCGCACTGCAGACGGATCTGCCGGTTCCAGTCGGCACCCGGCTGCCGGCCACCGTCCCCGCCATCACGGACATAACCGCCACCTTGGTCGCCATGGCGGCTGTCCCGGCTGTCCTGGTTCTCTTGGCTATCGCGACCATCCCGCCCGCGAGGCCCGTCGCGAAACGTCTCGGCGAACTGACCACGGCAGCCGCGATCGACCCAGAGGCCCTCCCGATCGAGGCCCCAGCTTTGACCGCGGACGCAAGCATCTTTCGACTCCTGCGTGACCAGTTCGGCATCGCGCCAAGGCACCTGGCAGCGGCTGGGTTTTCCATCGATGCTTTCGCAGCGAATCCTGCCGCTCGTCTGCTCCTGCGCCACCACGGGCGAGGAAAACGACAGTACGCCCAGCGCACCCATCACCCCACCAATCAACAGCCTGTCCAAGATACGCATTGCGTATACCTCTGCCGAATAGTCTTGCTTGCGGCGACCGGCCGAACGGTTCACATGCCCGGGGAGTTATCCGTGAAGGCTGATGATATCCATGCTGGCGTGAGGCATC
>DASZCB010000290.1:0-3987 GCA_035943575.1 Rhodanobacter sp.
AAAGCACAGCCGATGTTCGGCCAGATCTACGACAAGGACGGCAAGCTGATCGCCGACGAACAGAACCTGCGCCCCGACCAGCTCGATCCGGTGCGCAATCCACTGCACCGCTTCTATCACGCGTACGAGGATCTGGCTCAACTGTCCAACAACGACGACGAGAATCCGGCGGTGCTGGACTACTTCGTCGGCGCCTATCTGCAGTGGGCCGGCGAAGGCGCCGACGCGTTCCGTATCGACACCATCAGCCACATGCCCACCGCGTTCTGGAAACAGTTTGCTGCGCGCATCCGCGCGAAGCATCCGGGCTTCTTCATGTTCGGCGAAGCGTTCGACTACAGCCCCGACAACATCGGCCAGTACACCTGGGCGAAAAACGGCGGCATCAGCGTGCTCGACTTCCCGCTACGCTGGCGCATCGCCGACGTGTTCGAACACCCCGGCAGCGACTACGCCAGGTTGCTCGATCGCCTGTATCTCACCAATGGCCCCTACGCGAATCCATACGAACTGGTCACGTTCTACGACAACCACGACATGGCGCGACTCAACGCCAGCGACGACGGCTTCATCGACGCAAACAACTGGCTGTTCACCGCGCGCGGCATCCCGGCGATCTACTACGGCTCGGAAACCGGCTTCGAGCGCGGCAAGGCCGAGCACGAAGGCAACCGCAACTACTACGGCCAACCACGCATCGACGCCGCCGCGAACAGCCCGATCTATCGGCAACTGAAACGCATCGCGTTGCTGCGCGAAAGCACCCCGCCGCTGCAACGCGGCCTGATGCTGCCGATCCGTTTCGCCGGCGACCAGGCGGCGTTCTATCGCGTGTATCAGAAAGACGGCACGCACCAGATCGCCCTGGTGCTGCTCAACAAAGGCAATGCCAGCGCACAGTTCGACGTCAGCGACTATCTGCAAGCCGGTCGTTGGAAGCCGGCGCTCGGTGGATCCGCGATCGACGTGGCCGACGGCGGCAGCCTGCATGCCAGCGTCGCGCCGCACAACGTGCAGGTCTATTTGCTGGATGCGGTGGCGAAGCGGGCAGACCTGACCGCCGAGTTGATGCGGTTGATGCAGGAGCGGGGACATCCCGAGCACTGAGGCAGGTGCATATGCCGCGAAATGAGGTGATAAGTGATATGACCTCACATAGCGCAATACGAACCTGGAGAATTCGCCGTGTCCAAGGCATCGCCCCTCAGGCAACACATTGACAGGGCAGAACTTATGCACAGTTGACGCTGAGGTACCGGGCGGCTGACTATCCGTGCATACCCGGATCTGGGGTCTAATGAGCGTTAGGTATCACCTCAAGGGTTCTGATGATTGATTTCCTGGTCAAGAACAAAGAGTGGCTTTTCTCGGGCGTTGGCGTCGCTGTCCTAGGCCTAATCTTTCGCGCCTTGCGCAATCGCATTTTCCCGCCAAAAAGCCACGCATCCCCTGCAATTGTTCAAGACGCGCGCCAGCCGCCGCCAGACAATTTTGCCCAGCTGGCGCCGTCAACTCCTGCTCGGATCACAAAGACAAACACTATTGAACTCACTCAAATTATTGCCGCATTGGAAAAAGCGCCACCCTTGCAAAAAGCCGATGTAATAAAGCACTACGTCGGTTTAAGCGTTCAATGGGAGACCCTACTCTGGGGCGCCGACAAGACTGACGATGACAATGTGCGAGTCGTGCTCGATTTTGGCCCAAACAGTACGAAGCTCGTGTACTGCTCGGTCCGCCTCTCGGATTACCGGCAGTTGGGCGTCATGGACCGAGGCACCCCGATTACTGTGATCGGTCGAATTAGTGAAGTTTCGGCGTTGTCGGCGAGCCTAGAAGATGTTCAGCTCTTCTTTCATGGGACTTCAAACACAACGGCGTGATGCCAAACAATTCATTCGAGCCGAATCCGCTTCACGGCTCGGCTTAATCCAGGTGTTAGGCTCTATGAGCGACTCCCCGGTCTACCTTCACATCTCGCCCGAGGGCACGTTGCCAGATGTCGCCCATCTCTCGCCGTTTCGGGCCGTCGTCATCATCGACTCCGCCGTCACTAGTGAGTGGCAAGTCAAGGTAAGCGACTGGTTGGTACAGTCAGGCTGCTTGTACATAATGGCTTGGGGCCCAGACTGCACAACGTGGGACGATTCCGTGGATTTCGCCAACTTGCGTCAATTCAACTACGGCGACATCCCGAGCGATCAAGACGTGTTCACAACGTGGCACGCCAACGAACCTCTCGGCGAAGCGTTCTACTTCTGCAAGCATCATGCAATCCATCCAGTCGTCGACTTACAACGCACCGTTTTGCTTCACGTTGCAGCACACAGCGATTCTTCTCGCATTGTCCAGGGCTTCATCGCAGCCTAATTTCGTTCAAGGCGGACGGCTGCGCCGCCGCTTAACTCCAGCGTTAGGCCGCACAACGTACCCTTGGAGATGGTCCATGCACAGGTGGTACACAAGACCAGTCCTCTTTGTCAGTAACATCAATCGCGCGCTGCACTTCTATACCGACATACTCGGTTTCAAAAAGGCGTGGCACGAGGGCGATGGGCAGGGCAAGGTATGTCAAGTCGATAGGGCGGGCTGTGAGATTATTCTGTGCGAGGATGCTGGACGTAGGGACAAGGGACGCCTGTTTGTAGAGCTCACTCACGACGGTGTTGCGGAATTCAAGCGCGAGATTGCTGAGCGCTCCATCCCTAGCAAGAAATCTTGGTGGGGCTACGATGTGATCCAGATTGACGATCCCGATGGCAACGAACTGTTCTTTCCGCTACCGGATAGCGATGGCGAAGCAAGTAGCGCGGTCTAACTATTCGGTCAAGCGCTAGACCTTGAATCTAGTGGAGGTCATCCAATGAACTTCCCAACCACAATCAAACTGCCGAGCGCGTTTCTCCCGCTAGCAATGTCCATCGCCGCCATTGTCGTGGTGCTTGGTGACGTCGCCATATACGGCGCTGCTCGCGAGGCCGACGAGGGTGCTGCGGCCCATCTTTGGCAGTTGCTCGTCGCTGGGCAGGTACCATTAGTTGCGTACTTCGCAATCAGATGGCTGCCACGAACTCCGCGGTCTGCTTTGTCGGTACTGGCACTTCAGGCTGTCGCCGTCCTCGCCGCACTTGCACCAGTCTACTTTCTCCATCTGTAGCAACGGTCTAACTCATCATTCAAGCGGACGCGCGTACCGTACACCGCTTAACTCAGGCGATAGGCCGCTATGAGACATATCCGAATCATTGAAATTCCTCCCGGTGAAGCCCCGGAACGAATCCGCGCAGCTTGGGTAGGAGTGATCCTCCAACTTGCTGATATCCCAGAGCCACAGCCAAACACTTGGGCCACGAACGGAGTTCTAGGCAAAGAGCGCGGCTTATTGGCTAGATTCAAGAGCCTCTTCGGTGTCCCGGTCGCCGAGCAGCCCGACATGGCCTATGTTGTCGACGTTATCGCCGCCATTGAGTCTCTGCGCGCAAAATCGCCGTCTGCCGCTGCGTGGTGGGAGCGCCACACCCCGCACCTGCTCAAATTAGGCAAAAGGTTCTGTTTCGCCGTGTCGTGCTGTGAGGAGACCGCACGTGACTCGGCCTAACCACTCAAGGTGGACCGCTACGCCACCACTTAACTCCAGCGTTAGAGTGCACGTCAAACACCATGAACGATCTAGACACCTATCTCAGGCACAACTACAAAAATACCGAACAATTGGCTGCCGCCTGCTCGATTTCGCCTGACGAACTCGCAAACCTGGTGAGTGAAAAACTTGCACCTGAGCCCTCGTACACTGTCACGGACTGGGGAGAGTTTATCTCGCAAGCCTTCGGGAAATTCCAGGCTCCGGGGTCCACCCCCGGGCAGTACTATCATCCTGCCAATACCGTCTGGATTGCTCTCGCCATGGAAGCGAGAAGAAAAGTCGGGCCGCTCGAGGCACACCGCGAGTTGAAAGAGCGATTCAGGAGCAATTTTGCTGCCGCCCTC
>DASZCB010000291.1:0-11187 GCA_035943575.1 Rhodanobacter sp.
AGCCGGCAAGCAGCTGCAGGAACTGCTGCGACCGTTTGTCTACCGCAAGTACCTCGACTACACCGCGTTCGCCGGCCTGCGCGAGATGAAGGCGCTGATCGATGCGGAAGTGGCGCGCAAGGATCTGGCCGACAACCTCAAGCTCGGCCCCGGTGGCATCCGCGAGATCGAGTTCATCGTTCAGCTGACCCAGCTGATCCGCGGCGGCCGCGAACCGAGCCTGCGCGTGCGCGGACTGCTGCCGGCGCTGACCGCATGCGAGGCGCGCGGTCACATCGGCGCGGCGCGCGCGCGCATGCTGCGCGAGGCGTATGTGCTGTTGCGCCGAGTCGAGAATCGCGTGCAGATGTTGCGTGATGCGCAGACGCACGACATCCCCGACGACGCACTCAGCCGCGAGCGCATCGCGCTGAGCCTGGACTTTCCCGACTGGGCCGCGCTGGATGCGGCGCTGGCCACGCATCGCGCAATCGTCAGCGAGGAATTTGCCGCGGTGCTGATGCCGCAGGGTGGTCGCGCTGCAAGCGTGCCGGCGGCCGACATGGTGCTGTGGCAACGCGCCTGCGACGAATCGCTGGACGCCGCAGTGCTGGAGGCGTCCGGCTTCGTGCCCGCTGCCGAGTTGGCCGAGATTTTGCTGAAACTGCCGCAAGCCGCTGCGGTGCGCTCTATGTCGGCACGCTCACGCGAGCGGCTGGATCATCTGATGCCGCAGCTGTTCGCCGCCGCTCGCGCCTCCGCCGCGCCGGTGCCGAGCCTACTGCGGCTGTGCCGGCTGATGCAGGCGGTGGCGCGGCGCTCGTCGTATCTGGCCTTGCTGGAAGAACAGCCGGCCGCGCGCAAGCGGCTGGTGCGCCTATTCGCCGACAGCGCGTTTCTGGCCGAACGCGTGATCACGCAGCCGCTGCTGCTGGACGACGTGCTCGACCCGCGCATCGATCAACTGCCATTCAAGTGCGCCGACATCGCCGCCGAGATCACCCGCGTGCTGAGTACGCTGGACGAGCGCGAAGCCGAGGCCGAGCTTGAACGGATCAACGAATTTCGGGCCTCTACCGCCTTCCGGCTCGGACTCGCGTTCAACGATGGCCGCGCCGATGCGGTGGCCACTGCACGTCGCCTTGCTGCCTTGGCCGAGTCGGTGGTGGGCGCGGTGCTGGCGCTGGCCGAGCGCGAGCTGATCGCCCAGCACGGCCGGCTGCCAGGCGAAGGTTCCGGTTTTGCCGTACTCGGCTACGGCAGCCTCGGTGGCGAGGAACTCGGCTTTGCCTCCGATCTGGATCTGGTGTTCGTTTACGACGGTCGCCGCGCGCAAGCGATGAGCGATGGCGCGAGATCGATCGAGGGCTCACGCTGGTATCAGCGGCTGGCCCAGCGGGCGATGAACTGGCTCACCGTGCTGACCCGCGCCGGCCGCATGTACGAGATCGATACGCGTCTGCGTCCGGACGGCTCCAAGGGTCTGCTGGTCAGCAGCCTGGATGCGTTCGCCGCGTACCAGAAAAGCCGCGCGTGGACGTGGGAGCATCAGGCGTTGTTGCGTGCACGTCCGGTGGCCGGCGATGCGGCGCTCAACGGCGAGCTGGCCGATGTGCGGCGCGAGATTCTTGCGGTGCCGCGCGAGCTCCCCGCCGTGTTGGCCGAAGTCAGCAGCATGCGCCAGCGCTGGCGTACCGAGCGCGACCGCTCCGACCAAGACCAGCTCGATCTCAAGCAAGGCCACGGTGGCCTGCTCGACATCGAATTCGCGCTGCAGGGCCTGGTGCTGGCGCATGCGGCCCAGCAGCCGAATCTGCTGGGCGTCACCGCGAATGCCGGTCTGATCGAGGCGTGTCGTGTTGCTGCGCTGCTCGACAACGATCAGGCGGCGATCCTCACCGTGGCCCATGCCGATTTGCTGCAACGTGCGCTGGCCTGCACGCTCGACCTGCGCCCGCGTATCGCGCCGCGCGATGCGGAGCTGGAGCAACTGTGCGGCAGGGTGCGCGAAGTCACCGATGCGCTGGGCTTTGCGTTCAACTGACGGATGTTTGTCTGCCGCCCATCCAGCGCAGACCAGTCAGTCCGATACCTGCTGCGATTCAATCCTCACGCGTAATTCGTTGGCGATGCTTGCGGTCTCGCGCAGAGGCATGGCAGCAGGACCTGCGCTGCTGTCCAGGTCCTGCAGCAGTCCAGCTTCGCGCAGTGCGCGATGGAACCGCGCGATCTTCGCTGGCAACGGTGCCGTGACGAAGGTCTGTACCGGACAGCCGACGGCGCAGGCTTCGCTGAGCATGTTGACCGAATCAGGGGTGACGACGAGGCGGTCGGCCCAGCCGAGTACACCGGGGTAGGGGTTGCGGCCGTCGTCGCGGCCGGCCCAGATCAGACCGGGCACGCCTTTCAGGGCGTGGCGAAAAACCTCGATCAGCTCGGGCGAGGTGCGTCGCGAGGCCAGCACCAGCAGACTGCCGCCTTCATGTCGCTGGCGTTCAAGCAGACGGCTGGCAAGTTGGCGAGCGTAGTCGGCATCCAGCGCGATGCCTTGGCGCGAGCCACCCAGCAGCACGCCGACGCGCGGCTGCGGCAGCTCGACAAAGCTGGGGCAGGATTCGCGGCCGTCGGCCAGCCACTCGTCGTCCACCGAGTTCAGCGAGCCGAGCGGCCGCAGCACGTTGCTGCCGTCGACCCGATCGTGCTGTGGCGCGATCACTGTGTCCCAGTGCGCGGGATCGATGCGCGGATCGAGAATCTGCACGGTGTAGCAATGGCCGTCGGACAGGCGGCGCAGCATGCGGGTGAACAGGGTCGCGGCACGTCCGCAGCCGATCGCCACGCTCGGCCACGGCGCGGCGAACAATCCGCTTTGACTTGCGGGCAACGCCAGCCGGCCGCCGAGTGTGAGGCGCGGCGCCAGCCATGACCATGGCGCGCGTGGCTCCAGCTGCAGATGACGTATCGGCATCTGCAGGTACTCGGCCAATGCCAAGGCCTGGCGCTGGTTGCCCGCAGCCGCATCGGTGATGACCCAGCATTCGCCCTGCAGTTTCAGCATAGGCGTGGGCGTCGCGGCATTGTTTCCGAAATGAACACAGTACGTTCCCCAAAACCCTGGTCTGTTCGCATACGCCCACCTATACACTTGCAGGCTATGGCGCCACCGTCGGCGCGTCTTTCAGCAGAGGATACCCATGAGCGAGTTGCTTTCCGAGGCCAGCCTCGACCAATTGTTCCGCCGCGCCCGTACGCTCAATGCGTGGTTGCCGAAAGAAGTCAGCGACGAGCAGCTGCATCAGCTCTACGAACTGGCCAAGTTCGGTCCGACCAGCGCGAACTCCTCGCCGATGCGGGTGGTATTCGTGAAGTCGGCCGAAGCCAAGGCGAAGCTGGAGCCGTTCCTGTCCGACGGCAATCGCGCCAAGACCATGGAAGCACCAGTGACCGCGATCATCGCCACCGACCACGAATTCTACGAGCGGCTGCCCGAACTGTTCCCGCACGCCGACGCGCGCAGCTGGTTCGTCGGCAATCAGCCGCTGATCGACACCACCGCGTTTCGCAACGCGACCCTGCAAGGCGCCTATGTGCTGATGGCAGCGCGCGCGCTGGGTCTCGATTGCGGGCCGATGTCCGGCTTCGACAACGCCGGCGTGGATGCGGCATTCTTTGCCGGCAGCGCGATCAAGTCGAATTTCCTGATCAGCATCGGTTACGGCGATACCGGTCGCAACCTGTTTCCACGCAGTCCCCGCCTGGCATTCGACGAAGCCTGCCGGATCGCCTGAATAGTCGCTTGAAACCCATTCCCCACTTACAAGGAGCCACCTCATGCGTGCACTGAAGTATCTCGTTCTTGCCGGCCTGCTCGGCGCTGCCATGTCGGCGCAGGCTGCACCGGTCACCTACAAGCTCGATCCCGGCCATACCATGGTGCTGTTCAGCTGGAACCACTTCGGCTACTCCAATCCCACCGCCGATTTCGGTCTGGGCGAAGGCACGCTGGTGTTCGACGAGCAGCATCCGGCCCAGTCCAGCGTGGACGTGACGTTGCCGCTGAACGGTCTCGACACCCACGTATCGGCGTTGGACAAGCACTTGAAGGAAGCCGATTTCCTCGATGCCGACAAGTACCCGGCGGTGACGTTCAAGAGCACCAAGGTGGAGCCGCTGGGTGGTCAGAAATTCAAGGTCACCGGCGATCTCACCGTGCACGGTGTGACCAAATCGGTGGTGCTGGATGCCACCTTGAACAAGGTCGGCCCGCATCCGATGATGAAGGCGCAGTCGATCGGTTTCGACGCCACCACCAGCATCAAGCGCTCGGACTTTGGTGTGGGTGCCTATGTGCCGAACATCAGCGACGAGATCGCCATCCGCATCACCACCGAAGGCGCGGTGCCGAAGGCCGCCTCGGCCAAGTAAGTTTTCGCAGCCCACAAAAAAACCGCGCCGATGAGGGCGCGGTTTTTTTGTGTCCGTGGAGCGTGGCTCAGTTGGACTTCACGCCGGCATCCTTCAGCGATTCCAGCTTGCTCATGTCGACACTGGCCACCGCCTGCTTCAGCTGGTCGATGCTGTCGGCGGTGCCGTTTGCCTTGACCGTGAAGCGCTTGCCCAGCACCACGCTGTACTCGCCAGACTTGGACTGGGTATCCCACGCCTCGTGGACCATGTTGCCGTTGGCGGTATAAGTTTTCTCGTAGCCGTGGTCGGTTTCCTTCTCTTCTTCCGGCGCCATCGCGGCGGCCATGGCCATGAAGCCCTTGGCGCCGCCGGTGTCGGCCACGTCCAGCGTGATGCGCTGGCCGTTGTCGCTGGAGTATTCCGCGGTGGCGTCGGAGACCTGCATGCCCATCGCGTTGTTGCGCTGGGCCGAGATGCTGGTGCGCTTGAGGTTGCCCAGGCTGTCAGGCAGGAAGGTCTTGATCTGATCCGGCGCCAGCGCCTCGACGCTGCCATCGGTGCCGGACACCGCGCCCATCATCTTGCCCATCGCGGCCGACTGCGCCGAGCTGTCGCCGGATTTCTGCGCGGCATCCAGTTCCTTGCCGGCCTGCTCGGCCTTCTGGCCCATCGCGGCGAGCTTGCCGAGGGCGCTGTTGCCATCGACAGTGACATTGTCGCCGTTGCTGCTGCTGATGTGCATGCTGCTCATCGATGCGCCGGTCATGGCGGCGGTGCCGACCACGCCGATGACAATCGCGCCGACGACCCAGCCCAGCACGATCGCGATAATCACGCTGACCGCGGTATAGCCACCGGCCTTCTCCGCCGGGCACTTCATGGTGTGCGGCAGGCCCAGGTACAGCAGGTAGATGCTGTAGATGCCACCGGCGATCGCGATCAGCCAACCCAGCCACGGCACGATCACCGCGATGCCGGCGATCCAGTAGGCGGTCCACGCATAAGCGACAGTCTTGAGCGCCTGCACCATGTCCTTCTGGCCGCCGAAGGTGGGTGCCAGCGCGTTGATGATCAGCGCCACCACATAGGCCAGCGCCAGCGTCAACACGTAATAGAGCAACATGCCGACGATGCCCATGCCGATCGGCGTGCGCACGGTGATGCCGAAGATGCTGGTACCGATCAGGCTGCCCTTGATGAAACTGGCGATCAGCGGCAACGCGGCGACGATCGCGATGTAGCCGGCGTACAGGCCGTTGATCGTGGCGGGCTCGGCCGCAGCGACCGGCCACTCGGTTCTGGGTGTCGTCAGAATGGCCTTGACGCGTTCGATGATTTTTCCGAAATCCATGAGTGTCCCCTTGAGGCTGTTGATTCCAACGCAGGATCGTACAGAGATTCTCGGCCTCGGGAATTACAAACTGTATTGACCGCACGGGCTATGCCCTTCGGTTGGTTCGCGTTTCGTGCGCGGGCGCGAGTGACGCCGTCGGCCTGTTACCATTTGCGGCCTGATGTCCAGTCTGGAGTTCGCTGATGTCGCCCTCTCTGTCCGCGACGGTGCCACTGGTGCCGGCAAATGCCGAAAATCGTTACGAAGTGACGCGCGCCGACCTGCCGTTGTCTTGCCCGATGCCCGGCATGGCGCTGTGGAATTCGCACCCGAAGGTGTATCTGCCGATCGTCGATGACGGCGGGGAATCAACCTGTGCCTACTGCGGCGCGCATTATGTGTTGCGCGACTGAGCGTCTGACTGCACCCGAGCCGCTGGCGGCATTGTTTTTGCTTGCCTTCGGAGAATGAAAGCCTCCAGCCCAGAGCTCATGTCCAGCGTTGCCGTGCCCGCCAAACTGCTGACCGTGGTCCAGCTGATCCCCGCGCTGCATGCCGGCGGTGCGGAACGGTCGGCGCTGGAAGTCGCCCGTGCACTGGTGCAGGCCGGCCACCGTTCGGTGGTGATCTCGGCCGGTGGGCGGTTGGTTGGGCAGTTGCAGGCCGAAGGCAGTGAGCACATTACGCTCGACCTCGGGCGCAAGTCGCTGCGCACGCTGGGTCGGCTGGGCACGCTGCGCCGGGTATTGCGCGAACTGAAACCGGACATCGTGCACGCCCGTTCGCGGCTGCCGGCGTGGTTGGGCTGGTGGGCGTTGAAGGGGATGGTGCCGCAGCCGCACTTCGTCACCACCGTGCACGGGCTTAATTCGCCGGGTCGCTACAGCGCGATCCTGCTGCGTGGCGAGCGCGTGGTGGCGGTATCGCAGACTCTGCGCGATTACGTGCTCAGCCATTACCGCTGGTTGGAACCGGGCAGGGTGCGGGTGATTCCGCGCGGTATCGATCCGCTCGCGTTCCCTTACGGACACCGGCCGGACGACGCATGGCAAAAGGCTTTCTTTGCCGAATTTCCGACGCTGATCGGCGCTCCGCTGCTGACCTTGCCCGGGCGCGGCACGCGCCTGAAAGGCCATCATGATGCGGTCGAGTTGCTGGCCGATCTCAAGCGTCGCGGCATCGAGGCGCGCCTGCTGCTGCTGGGCGTGGTCGAGCCCGGTCGCGAAGCCTACGTGGCCGAGTTGCGCGAGCTGATCCGCATGCGCGGGGTCGCCTCGCAGGTCGTGCTGACACCGCCGCGCGACGACATCCGCGACATCTACGCGGTCTCGGCGCTGGTGCTGCAGTTGTCGAACAAGCCCGAATCGTTCGGGCGCACCGTGATCGAGGCATTGTCGCTGTGCCGGCCGGTGCTCGGCTATGCACACGGCGGCGTAGGGGAGTTGCTGGCAGAGCTTTATCCGGCTGGTCGCGTGCCACTGGGGGATCGCGAGCGGTTGGTCGAACGTGCCGCCGAACTGCTGCGCGTGGCGCCGCCGATTTCGCCGCTGCAGAGTTATCGCCTGACCGATATGCAGCAGGCTACCTTGGCACTGTACGACGAAGTGGCCAGCGGCTGAGCAACGGCGTCGAGTCCGCGGCAGGTCGTGCTCGCCTACAATGCGTGACCACCTTTGCTCTGGTCCACGCATGAATTCCTTCGGTATCTCACTCAAGGCGGCACTGCGTTCCCCGCTGCTGCCGTTCTGGCTGGTGGTCGCGTTGCTGCCGTTCGGGCGCAGTTCGGAGCTGGGCACCTTTCTGTGCCTGCTCGGCGTGATCATGCTGTTTGCAAGGGATTCGCAGGCGCTACGGCAGCATGCCGGCGCGCGCCTGCTGCTGTGGCTGCTGGCCGCGTATGTGGGCGCGGCGCTGGTGTCCGCCGTCGACGCGATCATGCCGGGCAAGAGCTGGGGCACCGTGGTCGCATTGTTGCGTTACGCGCCGCTAGGTTTGTATGCGTGCTTCGCGATCCGTCGCGAGTACAAGCTGCAGGCGTTGTATGTAGCCGTCGCGCTGGTGCTGGCGTTGTGGTGTGCCGATGCGTGGTTGCAGGCGCTGACCGGCTGGAGCCTGGGCGGACATGCCGAGGCGGAACGCATTTCCGGCATCTTCGGCGCCGACAATCTCAAGCTCGGCCCGACCCTGGCGGTGCTGTCGCCGTTTGCGTTGTGGGCGGCGCGACGGCGTTGGGGCTTGCCGGGCCTGTTGCTCGCCTTCGTGCTGGTGCTGGGTCCGGTGCTGCTGGCCGGCTCGCGTGCGGCGTGGCTGTGCTACGCGCTGGTGGCGCTCGGGTTTGCCTGGCGCGAGGCCGGGTCGTCGCTGCGCTTTGTCGGCTTCTGCGTGATCGCGACGCTGCTGCTCACGCTGGCCGGCTGTCTCGCCTGGAAAACTTCCGCGCGCTTCCAGGATCGGATGCAGCGCACGCTGCTGATGTTGCGCGGTACCGACCAGTCGGTCGACAGCGCGCTCAGCGGCCGGCTCGAGATCTGGCACACCAGCATCAATATGTTCGCGGCGCATCCGGTCAACGGCGTCGGCGTACGTGGCTTCCGCTATGCGTATCCACAGTACGCGTCAACGAACGATCACTTCGTGGTGACCGGAGAAGCCTGCGGTGTCGGCGAGGGCGCCTGCCATGCGCACCAGCTGGTGCTGGAGGTGCTCGCTGAGACCGGCACGATCGGCCTGCTGCTGTGGCTGGCCGCCGTGGGGCTGGCGTTGCGCGCATGGCGCCGGGTCGGCGCGGCGGCGCGTGCGCGTGCGTTCCCGGTCACGCTGGCGCTGGGCGTGATGCTGTTTCCGCTGAACACTCATTTGGCCTTCTATTCGGCGTGGTGGGGGCTGCTGTTTGCGTGGCTGCTCGGGCTATGGTGCGCGGCTCTGTACGTGGAGGGCGACGATGAGCGGGCGTGAACCGCTGTCGGTGGTGGTGACCACATTGAACAACGCCGGCACGCTCGACGCCTGCCTGCGCGGCGTGAGCTGGGCCGACGAAATCGTGGTGCTGGACTCGGGTTCGACCGATGCCACCGTGGCCATCGCCGCGCATTACGGCGCGCGCATCCATACCCAGCCGTTTGCTGGCTACAGCGCACAGAAGCAGGCGGCGATCGATCTGGCCAGCCATCGCTGGGTGCTGCTGCTGGATTCCGACGAGTCGTTGGCGCCGGACGCTGCCACGTTGCTGCAGCAGGCGCTGCTGATGCCTGCGCATGCGGGCTACCAGTTGTGGCGGCGCGAGTGGCAGTTCTGGCGCTGGCAGTCAGCGCGCAGCCGGCTCAATCATTACGTGCGGTTGTTCGATCGGCAGCATGCACGGATGAGCAATCACGAAGTGCACGAGTCGGTGCTGGTGGACGGCTCGGTCGGCGTGCTGGATGTGATCATCGATCACTACGGTGAGCCTGACATCGCCGGACGCACGGCCAAGGCCAACCGCTATTCCACCATGCAGCTGGACGACCTGGCACGGCGCAAGGTGTCCTGGTTGCGCTTGCGCATGCTGGCCTACCCTGCAGTGGCCTTCCTGCGCTACTACGTGTTGCGCGGTCATTGGCGCTCGGGCTGGGCCGGCTTCATCGCGGCGCGCATCCACGCGTTCTACGCATTCCTGAAATATGCCAAGCTGTACGAGTTGCGGCGACAACGCGACTGATCGGCAGCGAAGCATCAGTCCCCGATCAGAATCCGCTCGAATTCGTCGGCGATCACCTGTGTACTGAAGTGCTGTTGCACGTATGCCTGCGCCGCCGTACCCATCGTCGCCCGCAGGGCAGGGTCGCATAACTTCAGAATGGCCGCGCGCCATGCGGCAACGTCACCCGGCGGCAGCAGCAGACCGGTCACGTCCGCCTGTAACGTCTCGGGAATTCCGCCGATATCGCTGCCCAGCACGGGCACGCCGGCAGCCTGTGCTTCGACCGAGACGCGGCCGAACGTTTCGGTCGCGATCGACGGGAACGCCAACATCGAGAACGCGCTGTAGTAGGGGTGGACGTCATGGATCCAACCCAGGAAGTGATGCCGCGCCGTCGTCGGATGCGCGGCGGCGCGCTCGCGCAGGGTCTGCGCATCCGGCCCATCGCCCAGCCACACGCAATGCAGCCGGGGTTGTTCCGCCATGGCGCCGGCGACGGCTTCGAACAGGGGGAAGATGCCCTTGCCGATGTGCATGCGACCGGTATAGCCGAGCACGATCGCGTCGTCATTCAGGCCAAGCGAACGCAGGATCTCGCTGCACTGTTGCGGATCGAACTGGCACAGACCCAGATTGACCGGGTTGTACAGCACGCGTACCAGATCGCCCGGGATGCCGCGATCCAGGTAGGCCTGGCGGGCGTGCTGCGAGACGGCGAAGAATCGTTGCGCGAGACGTGGAATCAGGTAGGCGGAAACAGCCTTCATTGCAGGCGTGCGATGCCGGAACAATGCCACCGGCACACGCAGCAGTCGTCCGGCCAGGATCAGCGGCCAGTACTCCTTGCCGAAGTTGCCGACCAGCCAGTCGGGCTTCAGCTCGCGCGCGGCCTTGAAGACGGCGGCATAGCCGCGCAGGTCGAGCACATTGCGGAATTTCGCCTTGTACAGGCGGACACGGGAGTGCGACAGCCCCTGCCAGATCAGGCCGTCGGGATAGACCACCGCACCGACCTCATGCCCGGCCTCGGCCATGGCCTGCACCAGGGCGACAAAGTGACTGGCGGCACCGGTGTTCTCGGGGTTCGTGCCGACAAAAAGGAGTTTCACGCGCGGCGATCCTCGTAGCCCGACATCACGCGCATGGCGAACTGCGGCAGCAGGTGGTGGCGTGCAATCTGTACCCGCGGCAGCTGCCACAGATCCATGCCGGCGGTGGCCCGGCCGCGGCGGGTGGTGGTAGCGGCGGTGAAACCGGCTTCGCGGACCACGCCGGCCACGCGATCGTCGGTGTCGCCATACGGGTAGCAGAACTGCGTGACCGGTACGCCGAGGTGATCCTCCAGCGTCGCCTTGCTGCCATGGATCTCGTCGCGCAGTTGCACGTCACTGCATTGGGTGAGGCGAGGATGACTGCGGGTATGCGCGCCGATCTCCATGCCGCCGCGTTGCCAGCTGCGCAGCTGCTCCACCGACATCAGCGGTTTGCGCACGCCCAGCCGTTCGTCGTCCCACTGGTTGTATTGGCCGATGCTGCCACTGACGACATAGCAGGTAGCGCTGAAACCGTAGCGCTGCAGTACCGGCAGTGCAGATTCCAGATTGTCCACGTAGCCATCGTCCAGCGTGATGACGGCGATGCGTCCGCTGCGCTCACCCTGCAGGTAAGGCATCGCGGCGGACATGGACAGTCCGGTGTAGCCGAATCGCCGCAACAGCCACATCTGCCGCGCGAACGCGGCTGGGCTCACGTACAGGCTGCGCCAGCGGCGGATGTCGCGCGGGGCGTT
>DASZCB010000292.1:0-5683 GCA_035943575.1 Rhodanobacter sp.
GGTCGCTTCATTGCGTTCAAGAACGGCTGGCAATACGAGATACCGCTGGGCGCCGACAACTGGCGGCAGATGCAGTACGAGCGCAACGACACCTCGCTTTCCAGCGTGCAGGCTGATGACGACGAGGATCCGGCCCATTCGAAGAGCAGCTGGACGCTGGCCCAGTCAGACGATCCGACCGATCGCGCCGAGTTCGCCTGGCGCGCGAATGCGCCGCCGCTGACTCTGGTATTGCTGCTGCTGGCGTTGCCGCTGTCAAGACAGGACCCTCGTGAATCGCGTTATGGCCGGCTGTTGCTGGCGCTGGTGAGTTTCTTTCTCTACAGCGGGCTGATGGCACTTGGCCGCGCGCAGATCAGCCGGGGCCACTGGCACAGCGAGGCACCGTTGTGGGCTTTGCATGCGGTAGTGCTCGCGCTGGCGATCTGGATGTTGTGGAAACAGTATTCGCCGCGCAAATCCGGCATGCCGCAAACGGGCGCGCGCGCATGAGCCGTTCTCTCGACGGCCGGCCGTCCAGCGGCATGTTCTACATCAAGCGGGTCGACCGGCTGGTGGCGATGAGCGTGCTCGGCTCGCTGCTGACGGTATGGCTGGTGCTGACCGGTTTCGATGCGGTGACCCAGTTCCTGCGCCAGCTCGCCCACGTTGGTAAAAACGGTTTCACGTTGAGCAATGCAATCGTCTACGTGCTGGTGACGTTTCCGCGTCGCGCCTACGAGATGTTCGGTAATGCTGCGTTGATTGGTGGTCTGCTCGGCCTGGGCGGTCTGGCCGGCACCGGCGAACTCACCGCTTTGCGTGCAGCCGGCATGTCACGTCTGCGCATTGCGGGATCGGCGGTCGGCGTGGTCGCGGTGCTGATCGTCGGCGTGGTGGTTCTCGGCGAGACGGCGGCGCCCTGGGGTGACCAGCAGGCGCAGGTAATGCAGCTGCGGATGAAATCCGGCGATCTCGGCATGGGCACCAACAGTGGTCTCTGGGCGCGCGATGGCAACAGCATCATCAACGCCCGCGGTACCTCGCTCAAACAGCATGACGGCGTCAGCAGCGTACAGCTGAGCGATGTACGCGTATTCACCTTCACCGACGATGGCCAGCTCAGCCGCTTCGAATGGGCGAAGACCGCCGAGCACAACGGCAGGCAATGGGTGCTGCAGGGCGTGCGCGACACCACGCTCGATGCGCAGGGCACGCACACCAGTACCATGGCCAGCCAGGCCTGGCAATCCAGCCTCAATCCACAGGTACTGGCGCAGTCGGTGATCCAGCCGCAATACCTTTCCATGCGCGATCTGCGCCGCAACATGCATTATCTGGAAAGCAACGGCGAGAGCCCGGGCAGTTACGCGGTGGCGTTCTGGGGCCGTGCGCTGTATCCGCTCAATGTGCTGGTGTTGGTGCTGTGCGCGATGCCGTTCGCGTTCGGCACGCTGCGCTCCGGTGGCCTGGGCAAACGCATGTTCATCGGCATGCTGCTGGCGATCGGCTGGTACTTCCTGCAGCAGGCGATGGTGAACTTCGGCACCGTCTACGGCATGCCGCCGCTGCTCGCCAACCTGCTACCAGCCTCGATACTGGCACTGGCGGCGTGGCTGTATTTTCGTCGAGGCGCCTAGCGCGGCAGTCCCTGCGACGTTGGCCGCATGGCACACATCGGATTACCCAGAGACATGAGGATCGGTGATGCACGTGATTGATATGCGCAGCGACACGGTGACCCGGCCCACGACCGCGATGCGCGCGGCGATGCTGGCGGCGGAAGTCGGCGACGACGTCTACGGCGAAGATCCCACCGTCAATGCGCTGCAGCAACGGCTGGCCGACGAGCTCGGTTTCGACGTCGGGCTGTTCGTGCCCAGCGGCACGCAATCCAACCTGCTGGCGTTGCTGGCGCATTGCGAACGCGGTGACGAATACCTGGTCGGCATGGACGCGCACACGTACAAATTTGAAGGTGGTGGCGCGGCGGTACTCGGCTCGATCCAGCCGCAGCCGATCGTGCAGGCCGCCGACGGTACGCTGCCGCTGCAGAGCATCGAGGCGGCGATCAAGCCGGTCGATCCGCATTTTGCGCGTACCCGCTTGCTGGCGCTGGAAAACACCTGGCACGGCCGCACGCTGCCGCTGGACTACCTTACCGCCGCGCACGACGTGGCGCGTTCACATGGACTCGGACTGCATCTGGACGGCGCGCGTCTCTACAACGCCGCGGTGGCTTGCGGTGTGCCGGCGCGCGAGATCGCACGGCATTTCGATACGGTGTCGATCTGCCTGTCGAAGGGGCTTGGTGCGCCCGTCGGTTCGGTGCTGGTCGGCTCGCATGCACTGATCGACAAGGCGCGCCGCTGGCGCAAGGTCACCGGCGGCGGCTGGCGGCAAGCCGGCATCCTCGCAGCGGCCGGCCTGCATGCGTTGGATCATCACGTGACGCGGCTGGCGGATGACCACAACCGCGCGGCGTACCTGGCCGGCCGCCTGCGCGAGATCGCCGGTATCGACCTGCTCGGCCAGTACACCAATATGGTCTTCATCGACGTTCCGGCCGAACGCCTGCGCGATCTGGACGCCCATCTGCGCACCGCCGGCATCCGCATCAGCATCGGCTACCTGCCCACGCTGCGGCTGGTGACGCATCTGGATATCGATGATGACGGCATCGAACGCACGGTCGAAGCCTTCGCGGGATTCTTCCGGAAGGGATGAGCGATTTCGATCGTTGTATGCCGCTGACTTGGGAGCGGGACCGAAGCCGCTCCTGAAAAAAAATCAGAGCGGCACTTCCTGGTTATGCCGCGGTATCGAACTTGCGGATGAAGTCGCGCACCTGCGGATATACCGTCTCGCGCCAGCGGCGGCCGCTGAAGATGCCGTAGTGGCCGGCGCCTTCGATCACCTTGTGCTCGCGGCGCTTGGCCGGAATGCTGCTGCACAGATCGTGCGCGGCCTGGGTCTGGCCAAGGCCGGAGATATCGTCCAGTTCGCCCTCGACAGTCAGCAGCGCACTGCGCTTGATCGCAGCGGGATTCACCCGTTCGCCGGCGACGTCCCACAGTCCGCGTGGCAGCAGGGACTGCTGGAACACTTTTTCGATCGTGTCGAGATAGAACTCGGCCGGCATGTCCAGCACGGCGTTGTATTCGTCATAGAACTTGCGATGCGATTCGGCGTCATCGAGATCGCCGCGCAGCAGGTCCTGGTAGAAATCCCAGTGCGAGTTGAGGTGGCGGCCCGGATTCATCGCGATGAACCCGGCATGCTGCAGGAAGCCCGGATAGACCTCGCGGCCGCGGCCGGGATAATTCGGTGGCACGGTGTGGATCACGTTGCCCTTGAACCAGGACAGCGGTTGCGTGGTGGCGAGGTTGTTGACGCCGGTGGGGTTGCTGCGCGGCTCGATCGGGCCGCCCATCATGGTCATGCTGCGCGGGATGGCTTCGCCGCGTGCGGCCATCAGCGACACCGCCGCCAGCACCGGCACGGTCGGCTGGCATACTGAGATCACGTGCAGGGTGGACGCGCCGATGTGGCGGATGAATTCCTCGACGTAAGCAACGTAGTCGTCCAGCCCGAACGGGCCGGCCGCGGCCGGCACCATGCGCGCGTCGACCCAGTCGGTGATGTAGACCTTGTGGTCGCGCAGCAGCGTGCGCACGGTGTCGCGCAGCAGCGTGGCGTGATGGCCGGATAGCGGCGCCACCACCAGCACCACCGGATCGTTCTTCATCTTCTCGATGGTGTCCGGATCATCGCTGAAGCGCTTGAAGCGCTTCAGCTGGCAGAACGGCTTGTCCAGCGCCACGCGCTCGATCACCGCGATCTCGTGATCGTGCGCGGTGGCGGTGTGGATGCCGAATGCGGGTTTTTCGTAATCCTTGCCGAGGCGATGGACCAGCTCGTAACCGGCGGCCATCCGTTGGGCACCGGGCAACTGCGCGAACGGGCTGCTGTTGTCGTTGAGCATGCGCGCGCTGGCTTGCGCGAAATAGCTCAACGGACCGAGAAACGAGCGTTGCCATTCATGGATCTGATAAAGCATCGGAGTGGGGGTTGCCGGATGGACGAAAAAACCATCTTAGCGCCGTTTCTCCTTCGCGTGTTGCAATGCGGCAATAACCAGCATCCAGCTCAATCAGTGACTTGGCGTCGCGGCGGGCTGAGAAGTGGGCTGATAACGGCAGCGCAGCAGCAGCTCGTCGACGCCATGCGTGTCGCCCAAACCATCGCGCCATTGCAGCGGTTTCTGGAAGTGCAGGCCGAGCGGCATGAACACCCGGTTGTACCACCACATTGCGCGTTCGCGCCGATGGGTCAGATACCATTGGCCGATGTCGAGTAGGCGCGAGGATTTCGGCTGCATGCCGTAGACCGCGCTGTGTTCGATGGTGAAACCGTGCCGCGCCAGCTTCGCGACGATCAGCGCCGGCTCGTAGCGCCGGCAGTGGCCGACGAAGTCGTCGAACGCGGTCCACGCCTCCGGGTGCAGCGGCACCGACAGCAGCACGCTGGCGCCGGGCGTGGCCACCCGCGCCAGCTCGGCCAGCGCGCTGTCGTCATCGGCGACGTGTTCGAGGATGTCGAGCGCACAGACCAACTCGAAACTGGCGTCCGCACAAGGCAGCGCGCCGATCATGCCGTGCACCGCATTGGCACCGCTCGCGTGCAGCTGGCACAGGGCGGCGTGGCTGAGGTCGACGAAGCAGGTGCCGTCCAGCGGCAGCCGCGGGCGCAGGCCGGGCGCCACTTCCAACCGGCGCGGCGCGGCGGCAGCCAGTTCGCGCAGCAGCGGCCAGGTGTTGAAACGCTCTGGACCGATCAGTTTTGCCGCGGCCCACAGCGATTCGTAGAAGCCACGGTTGGCGCGGATCAGTTCGGCGTCGCTGCGGCTTTCGGCGGGGCGCGGTGGAGGCATCGTCGGATTGAACCTTGTAGACATGGATCGAAGTGTGAAGCTCAGCCCAGCAATCGAACCTCGGTATGGGCGGCGAAATCATGGACGGCGCGCCGGCGCGGATCGAACAGCGCCACCGCAAACCATGCAGTCCACACCAGCAGTAGCAGCCACAACGTCGGCCGCAGCCCGATCATCGGTTCCAGCATCAGCAACACCAGCGGCGTGGCTGCCACCAGGGCACGGATCAGCGCCTGCTTCAGCGAAGGCGTGCCGCCATCGTCGCGGGTGACCCGGATGCGCCACGGCCGCATGCCCACGGTCTGCCCGCCGCGTCGCCACGAACTGATGAAATACGCCAGCACCACCAGTGCCTGCAGTGCCTGGTACCAGATCGGCACCACCGCGTTGCCATCGGTGTGGATCAGCTGACCGCCAGTGGCCAGCTGGCACAACAGACCCACCACCATCACGATCGCTACTACGATCAGCAGGTCGTAGACCAACGCCAGCAAGCGGCGCCACAGCGGGCAGGGCAGATCGGTGGTGACGAGGTTCGCGGGCATCGTTAGTCGGTCGCTTGCGTAGTGCGCGCGCAATGGCCAGCATCGTGCGCATGAAGAAGGAAGAAAACTGCGCCAGTATCGCCGAAGCCGACCAGCTGAGCATCGCTGCGTTTCTGGAACGGGTGTGGTCGGAGGATGGCCTGGCCGACCGCACGCTGGAAGCGTACCGGCGCGATCTGGAAGCGCTGGCCGGCTGGCTGGCCGGCCGCAGCCGCAACCTAAACAC
>DASZCB010000293.1:0-4798 GCA_035943575.1 Rhodanobacter sp.
ACGGCATTCGCGGTGGCGACCACAAACACTTTGGCCTTGCGTTCGGCCATCCAGGTAAGCAGGTAGCCGAGTACGCGGCGCGACACGCCGCCGTCATCGCCGCCACCGGCCAGGCCTTTCTCGATTTCGTCGATCCACAGCACGCATGGCGCCAGCAGTTCGGTGCTGCTCAGCGCGTCGCGCAGGTTCTTTTCGGTCTCGCCCTGGTACTTGTTGTACAGCGTGCCGAAGTCCAGCCGCACCAGCGGCACGCCGAAGCCGCCGGCGATCGCCTTCGCCGCAAGGCTCTTGCCACAACCCTGCACGCCGAGCAGCAGCACGCCCTTCGGTGGATCAAGCATCGGCGTAGCAGACGGGTCGAGAAACACCGCGCGCCGGCGCTGCACCCATTCGCGCACGCGGCTGACTCCGGCGATATCGGCGAAACTGGCGGTGGCGTATTCGTAGTGCAGCAGGCCGGAACGGTTGAGCAGGTCGAACTTCGACTGCATCAGTTCGGGCAGATCCTGCGGGCCGAGCGCGCCGTCGTTGTAGATCAACTTGCGCACGATGCGCCGTGCATCCGGCGCGGAGAGGCCGAGCAGGTTGCGCACGATGGTGCGTGCGGCGTCGTTGTCCACTTCGATCTTGCGGCCCTGCTCGCGTTGCCAGGCCACGGCTTCGCCGCGCATGATGCCGACCAGTTCCTTGATGTCGGGCAGCGATAACGGCACGCGCAGAGCCAGAGCTTCGAGTTCCTCGGGCAACTCGACCTTGGCGCCGACCAGCACGATGGTATGCGCGGCGGAACGCTGCCGCTGCACGATCTCGCGCATCTGGCGCAGGCTCATCGCGTAACCCAGCAGGCCGTGGAAGTCGAACATCAGATAGATGCCGCGCTCGCCCTGGGCGCGGATCGCATCCAGCGTGGCGGTGGCGTCCGGTGCGATCTCGCCGTCGAGCCGGGCAAAGTCGAGCCGGCTCAGACCGTCGGTCAGCGTCCAGCGCCACAGTGGGTGCAGCGCCTGTGCGATCACGTGGCGAAAGCACTCGATCACGCGCTGCTCGTCCACCGTCTCGATCACCAGCAGTGGCGTGGCGGCGCGCACCAGCGTGGTGAGGTCGTCCAACTCGCTCATGTTGTCTCCCTTGCGAAGGCCGCCACGTTAGCAGAGCGATATGGTTTCGGGCGTTCGGGTATACGCTGCGCTTTCCGCATGCTCGAGGAGCGCCGCCATGCGCCTGCTGCTGTCGCTGTTGTTGGCTGTTTCGTCGTTGCCGGTGCTGGCCGCGCCGCAGCTGGATAAGCTGACTCTGCCGAAGGGTTTCCATATTGCGATGTATTCGGATCAGGTGCCGAATGCGCGAGAGATCGCGCTGGGCGCGAAAGGCACGGTGTTCGTCGGTTCCAATGACGCAGGCAAGGTCTATGCACTGACCGATACGAAAGGCGATGGCGTAGCCGACAAGGTGCGGGTGATCGCCAGCGGCCTGCAGCTGCCGGTCGGCGTGGCGTTTAAGAACGGTGACCTGTATGTGTCCGCCGTCAGCAAGATCCTGGTGCTGCGCGATATCGAGAACCATCTGGACGATCCGCCGAAGCCCGTCGTGGTCAGCGACAAGTTCCCGACCGAGACGCATCACGGCTGGAAGTTCATCGCGTTCGGCCCGGACGGCAAGCTGTACGTGCCGATTGGCGCGCCATGCAATATCTGCGATCCGCGCCCGGCGCACGGCAAGCTGACGCGCATGAGCGTGGACGGCTCCGGTGTGGAAGACGTGGCGCGCGGTATTCGCAACACGGTCGGTTTCGACTGGCAGCCGGGCACGAAACATCTGTGGTTCACTGACAACGGTCGCGACGAAATGGGCGACGACATGCCCAGCGACGAGCTGAACGAGATCACCCGCCCTGGCGAACACTTCGGTTATCCGTATTGCCATCAGGGCGACACGCTCGATCCCGAGTTCGGCAAGGGCAAGAACTGCAAGGACTACGTGCCGCCGGTGTTGAAACTGGGCGCGCACGTGGCCTCGCTCGGCATGCGCTTCTACGAAGGCAAACAGTTTCCGGCCAGCTACAAGGGCGCGATCATCGTGGCCGAGCACGGCTCGTGGAACCGCACCAAGAAATCCGGCTACCGGGTGATGACGGTGCGCCTGAACGGCAGCAAGGTGCTGTCGTACGAACCGCTGGTCAGCGGCTTCGAACAGAATGAGAGCGCCTGGGGCCGTCCGGTCGATGTGCAGCCGGAGCCGGATGGCAGTGTGCTGATCAGCGATGATCTGGCGGGTGCGATTTATCGAGTCACTTACAAACCATAACTATGTCATTCCGGCGCAGGCCGGAATAGCAAGATTGGGGATTAGACGGAGACAGGCATGCAACTACGTAGCGACAATTTCGAGAACGGCCAGCGGATCCCGGCCGAGTTCGCGTTCGGCAGGCAGGCGCAGCCGTTCGCGTTGTCGGACAACCACAGTCCGCAGCTGGCGTGGAAGAACGCGCCGTCGGTGACCCGCTCGTTCGTGATCACCTGCATCGATACTGACGTGCCCAGTCGCGGTGACGATGTGAACCAGGCCGGCCGCACAGTGCCGGCGGACTTGCCGCGGGTGGAGTTCGTGCACTGGCTGATGGCGAATATCCCGGCGGAATGCGGCGAGCTGGCCGCCGGCGCCTGCAGCGACGAGATCACGCCGCGTGGCAAGCGCGAGCCGTTCGGGCCGCCGGGCAGCGTGCAGGGCGTCAACGACTACACCGGCTGGTTTGCCGGCGACGCCGAGATGGGTGGCGAGTATCTCGGCTACGACGGCCCGTGTCCGCCGTGGAACGACGCGCTACTGCATCACTACCACTTCAAGCTGTCTGCGCTGGACGTGGCGTCGCTGCCGCTGAGTAAGGGTTTTTCGCTGGCTGAACTGCGTGCGGCGATGGTCGGCCACGTGCTGGCCGAGGCGGAGCTGATCGGCACTTACAGCCTCAATCCGGCAGTCGGCGGTTGAGCAAACGTCGGCGTGGCGTGCAGGCCGGCACCGACTCTCTTCACACTCGCATGGCACGAGCTATGGGTGAATGACGGTACGCGGACTCCCTGACCGCGACCGCCATTCACTACAAAGAGGATGCCTCCATGCTGCATTACGCCCTGGTGTTTCTGGTCATCGCCATCATTGCCGCGGTACTTGGATTTGGCGGCATCGCCGGTGCCGCCGCCGGTATCGCGAAGATCCTGTTTGTCATTTTTCTGATTCTGGCGATCATCGCGTTCTTCCGTCGCGCCAGTTGACGACAGTCGCGCGTTGAAGTTGATTTGCGCCATAGTGAGTTCTTTCCGGAGCATGCAATGAACAAGCAAGTACAGAACCCCGAGCCGAGCACCGGCAGCCGCATCGACGAACGCGCCGAGCGGATCAAGCAGGCCACCTCCAGCGCCGTGGCCAGTACCAAGGACACGGTAGAGCGCGCCGCCGACCATATTGAGGAAGGTCTGCATCGCGCCACCGACAAGGCCGCCGACGCGGCCAATCGTGCCACCGAGAAGGCTGCGCATGTAAGCGAACGCAGCCGCGAGGTCTACGACCAGACGATGGATCGTGCCGATGCGTGGCTTGATCAGGCGCGCGACTATGTGCGCGAGAAGCCAGTGCAGTCGGTCGCCATCGCGCTCGGCGCCGGCTGGCTGCTCGGCCGCATCCTGCGGCGTTGAGCCAAGCAACGCCGGAGCAGGGAATGCACGACGAGGGTGAATCCCCCCGCGAAGCAGCGGCGCCGGATCCGGCGCCGCTGTCGTCTGGGTTGCTGGCCGAGATCGGTCAGCTCGGCCGCGCGGTCAAGCGTCTGTTCGGTGCGCAGCTTCATCTGCTGGCGGCCGAACTGGGGCTGGCGCGCAGCGCGGTGTCATGGCTGTTGCTGGCAGGCCTGGCCGCCACCGTGGCCGGCGTCGGTTTCGGCCTGACGATGCTGGGTCTGCTCGGTGTGCTGTTGGCGGCGTGGTTCGGTTCGTGGATCTGGGCGCTGCTGGTGCTTGCCCTGTTGCAGGTGCTGTTCCTGTTCGGCTCGATCCTGCTGTTTCGCCGCTGCATGCACTGGATGAGTCTGCCGGTCACCCGCAGCGAATGGAATGCGATGATGCGCGATACCTTGCGCAAGGCCGAGACGGAAGTGGCGGCTGAGCGCGAGCAAGCCAATCGTGAGGATCGGTCGTGAGTGTTTTCGAGCAGTTCGCCAAGGTACGGGCGGCGCAATTGCGCATGAGCGCGGCGCGGCAGCAGTTGAGCACCCCCGCGGCGGCCCTGCTTGCGCGCGGGCATGCGCATCCGTTGACGACGGTGGGCGTGGCGGCCGGTGCCGGTTTCGTGCTGGGCAGCCTCAACGTGCATCCGCTGCGGGTGCCGGGCATGGGGCCGCTGCTCAGTGGCGGATTGGCCGATGCGGTGGCGTTCGGCACGCGCTTGATTGCCGAACTGGGTACGGCGGGCCTGGCCGGCGCCGGGCGAGATGCCCATGCACCTGATCATGCACGTGACATGGAAGATGGCGAGTCGGCATGAGCGAGCCCTCGCCCTTTCCGCCGTCGGATGATGTCGCGGGCGACGGCAATGCCGAGCCGCCAATCCTGATCGAGAAAGTCGCGCCGGGTTATCCGCCGCGGCAGCTGGCGCGCGGGCTGCACTCCACACGTGGCATGCGCCGGCACCTGCGCGCGGTGCACCTGCTGTTGAACGTGCTGCTGTTCCTGGCGCTGATGTACACCATTACGCTGACCAAGGCGCTGCTGATCCCGCTGGTGCTGGCGGCCTTCCTCGGGTTGGCGCT
>DASZCB010000294.1:0-7218 GCA_035943575.1 Rhodanobacter sp.
TGTCCAGAACTGGTCGGCGGCTTCGCCGGCACCTTCACCGAGCACGAACAGTGCGTCGTCGGCGAGGTAGTCGAATAGTGTGGCGGTCTGCTGGAAGAACAGCGGCAGGTAGTACTCGATGCCGCCGGGCGTGACGCCTTCCTTCATGTCCTGGTACAGCGGGCAGCGGCGCACGTCGATCGGAAAGCGTTCGCGCAGGTTGCTGCGGAACTCCTTCGCGGCTTCCTCGGTGAGCGGGAACTCGCGCGCGGGCAGCAGCTCGATCTTCTCCACCTGCTGTTGCGAGCGCTGGGTTTCCGGATCGAAGCTGCGGATCGATTCCACCTCGTCGTCGAACAGCTCGATACGGTAAGGCTCGGCCGTGCCCATCGGAAAGATGTCGAGCAGCGCACCGCGCACCGCGAAGTCGCCCGGCTCGGCCACCTGCGGCACGTTGCGATAACCAGAAGCTTCGAGTCGGCGCCGTTCGGCGACCAGATCGAGCTTCTGACGCCTGGCCAGCACCAGCCCGGAGCCGGTGATATGCGCACGTGATGCGATCCGCTGCATCAGTGTGGCCACCGGCACCACCAGCACGCCGCGCTTCACGCTCGGCAGCTGATACAGCGTGGCGATGCGCTGCGAGACGATCTCGGGGTGCGGGCTGAACACGTCGTACGGCAGCGTTTCCCAGTCCGGGAAATGCAGCACCGGCAGGCCACCGGCGAAGATCTTCAGCTCGGCTTCCAGCGCATGCGCGCGCTGGGTGTCGCGCGTCACCGTCACCAGCAGGCCATCGTGCGTGCGTGCCGCTTCGGCAATCAGCAGTGCCCGTGCGGAGCCGTGGGGGGGCGTCCAGTAGCGGCGTTGCTTGGGGGTGGTCGGTAGAGGCGGGTGCTTGATCAGGCTGGACATAGGGACCGCGTGTTCAAGGCGCTGCCATCGAGCCGCGCCGGGGAAAGCGGGCAAGTGTAACGCGACAGCTCCGGCAAGCCGGGGCTGTTTGCGCGTGAGGGCGTGCGATCAGAGCTTCAGCGTGATCAGCGCCGTGCCCGGCTCGTCCGGGATCAGACGCTGAGTGAAGCCCAGCTCACGGCACAGCTGCAGCATCGGCCGGTTCTCCTGCAGCACATAGCCCCACAGCTCGGCGAGCTTGCGGCGACGGCTGTCGTCGACCAGACGCTGCATCAGCAGTGCGCCGAGGCCGAGGCGGCACCAGTCCTGCTCCACCAGTACCGAGAACTCGGCGCTGTCGGTGGCTTCGTCGACATAAATCCGACCCACGCCGCGCATTTCCGCCGGCTGCACCGATTCGTCCATCAGCACATAGGCGGTCTCGAATGCCGGGTCGATGCGGCACAGCCGCTGCGCCATCGGTGCAGGCAGCTCGGACATCGCATGCAGGAAGCGGCGGCGGATGTCCTCCGGCGACAGCCGGGTGAAGCAGCGCTGCATCGTGGCTACGTCACCGGGCTCGATCGGGCGCAGCACCAGTTCGCGACCATCCTGCGTACACACCTGTTCGCCATCGGTCGACGGCGCCACGCGGGGACGGGCGAAACGTTCGCTGCTGCGCGGAGGCAGCGGGGCGAATCGGGACGGAGCGGAGAGGTCGATGGCAGGGATCATGGCAGTTCCATACTTTTGCGTATTGTGTGCAACGCAACATGAACTCGCAATAACGATCCTTGCTGTTAATGATGGTATGAGGCCAATGCCGGCGCAGATCATGCTGCAGCACGGGACGTTGCCGAGCCCGGCAGACAGTCGTGGCGGCACACCGCACAATGCGCGCTGGATTTCACGGAGCACGCTATGACCCGCAAACAGGCCAGCGGCCTCACCGCCACCCAGTTGGACGCGCTATGCCGCCACTGGCCCGGCGTCACGCGCGATACCAAGTGGGGTATCGACATGGTGCTCAGCGTCGGCGGCAAGATGTTCGCGGTGATGCCGTCGGACGACAGTGAGGGCGGTCGAATCTCGTTCAAGGTGGCGGACGACCGCTTCCTCGAACTCACCGACCAGCCCGGCATCATCCCGGCGCCGTATCTGGCGCGGGCACACTGGATCTCGATCACCGAGCCGCAACGTTTCGCTACGGCCGAACTGGCGGCGTTCATTCTCGATGCCTACGTGCTGGTGCGCGCGAAATTGACGAAGAAATTACAGGCGGAACTGGGCCCGTTACCAGCACTCAAGGCGGACAAAAAATGAGACAGCATCTCGGCGCGCTGGCGCTGCTGGTCGCAGACTACGACGAGGCGATTGCCTGGTATACACGTGCACTCGGTTTCGAGCTGATCGAAGACACCGACATGGGCGGTGGCAAGCGCTGGGTGCTGCTGGCGCCGCCCGGCTCCAGCGAAACCCGCCTGCTGCTGGCGCAGGCGAAAGGCGACGAACAGATTTCGCGCATCGGCAACCAGACTGGCGGCCGCGTATTCCTGCTGCTCAATACCGACGACTTCCAGCGCGACTGGCAACGCATGCGCGCCGAAGGCGTGCACTTCCGCGAGGAACCGCGACACGAGGCCTACGGCACGGTCGCGGTGTTCGAGGATATTTACGGGAATGGCTGGGACTTGCTGGAATTGAAGCGCTGACGCGCTACCAGATCAGATCGTCCGGCACCTGGAACTGCCTGTAGTACTCGTCGTCCTCGCTGTTGCCGCTACCTGCCTCGGTGCGGCCGTGATCGAGCACGATCATCGCCGCATCGCGCGCATACACCTTGTCGGCAGCGACGCGCGGCAGCAGCTCGTAGCCCTGATCGTGGCGCACGATCACCAGCGTGCCGCTGGCCAGTTGCGCGCGCAGCGATTCGTTGATCAGCACGTCCTTGATCGTGTCGCCGTCGGTAAAGCGATAGACAATCTCGCCCTCGCGCTTCACCTTGTGCGCCTCGACGATCTGCCGTACCTGCGCGTGCTGTTCGCTGACGCGCACCTGTGCATTGCGCTCGGCCGCCAACGTGCGATCGCGCTCGGCTTTCTCAGCCTGCAGCCGCTGCACCTCCACCTGTTCGGCACTCGGCGGCGCCGGTGCCTTGCCCTTGCGCTGTTTCGCCTGCTCGCGCGCCACTTGCGCCGCCTTGGTCTTGTTGACCAGGCCGGCCTTGAGCAGCTGTTCTTGCAGGGGGTTGCGCATATCGGAACGTCACAGGCTGGGTCGCGGGAGGGAAAGTGTATCGCTGTGGCAGACAGTTCAGTCGACTCAGTCGACGATGAAAAGCCTGGCGCCAGTATCCGTGGACGATCGATGGGGTTCGGCGTGATCGGCGACCTGATAGCTCATGCCGGGGCGGAGCGTGAATTTCCGGCCGTCCTCCAGCTCGGTATGCAGCTCGCCCTCGATGCATAGCAAGATATGGCCTTTGACGCACCAGTGGTCCGCCAGGTAGCCAGGGGTGTACTCGACCATCCGAACTCGCATGTTCCCGAAGTGCCGGGTCTGCCAATAGGCCAATCCTGTTTCACCAGGATGTTCGGTGCGCTCGATACTCGACCAGTCGGTGGTGCTGAATGGCATGCCGGAAAGCTGCATGGGAAGTCCTGTTGTCTTGAATGGTCAAAGCGGATTCGCTCAATCTACAAAATCCGGCTCGAAGAAGCTCCACCGCACATCGCCGAACTCAACTTTCATCGCGGCCTCGACGGTGTTGATTGCCTCGATCAATGTCTGGTTATCGGCGCTGGGCTGCATGCGCGCCTTCACCGCCACCATCACGTCGGCGCCCATCTGCAGAGTGATCAGGTTGAGTACCTCGGCGATTTCCGGGCGGCTGTTGAGAAAAGCCATCAGCTCGTCGCGGCGACGCGGTTCGATGCCCTGACCGATCAACAGCGCCTTGACCTCGATCGCTACCAGCACGGCCACGACGATCAGCAGGACGCCGATAGCGATGGTGCCGGCGGCATCGAACATCAGGTTGCCGGTGAGCATGGTGGCGCCGATCGCCAGGGCGGCAACGCACAGACCGACTAGTGCAGCCAAGTCTTCGCCGAAGATCACCAGCAATTCGCTGGAGCGGGTTTCGCGAAACCACGTCCACAAGCCTTGCGTGCCGCGTGCCTTGTTCACTTCCTGCATGCAGCCGCGCATCGAGAAGCTTTCGGCGACGATGCCGAACACCAGCACGCCCAGTGCCAGCCACGGCCACTTCAGCGGTTCCGGATTCGTGAGCTTGTGGATGCCTTCGTAGATCGAGAACATGCCACCCACGCTGAACAGCAGGATGGCGACGAGGAAGGACCAGAAGTACAGTGCGCGGCCCCAGCCGAGCGGGAATTCGTCGGACGGCGGCCGTTTGGCCTGGCGGATGCCGAGCAGCAACAGACCCTGGTTACCGCAGTCGGCGAGCGAGTGTACGGCCTCGGCCATCATCGCGCCGGAGCCGGTGACGACGGCGGCGAACAGCTTGGCGACGAAGATGGCGAAGTTCGCGCCCAGCGCGAGCAGGATCGCCTTGATGGGGTTGGCGTGTCCGGACGACATGCGGCTTCAATCCTTGGAAATGAGGCCGTCCAGTCTAGCGGTGGCGCCGGATTTTTCGCAGCGCGATCAGTGGATGCCGACGCCCAAACCCACGCCGAAGTGGATGTTGTTGCGGCCCTTGTTCATTTCGTCGGCCGTCCAGACGTGCGACTGCGCCGCAGAGACCAGCGGAAACACGTAGCTGGCTTCACCGACCTTGCCGGCACGGCTGCCGTTGAGTTTGCCGCTGATCGTCATCAGTGCGCCGGCGGGATAATCGAGCGGTTCCGCGTAGCCGGGCAGCACAGCGATGAAGCGGCCATTGCCGCTGTCGCTCGCCTTCGGTCGCTGCGAGGCATCCAGCGGATAGGCCAACAGCTCGACTTCGCTGTGGTCGCTGAAGTTGCTCACCTGCACGATGCGGCCACCCCAGATCACCTCGCCGCCGGCGTAGCGCTCGGGCGATTGCCCGACCTGGAACGGCGTGGCAACCGTCGCCTGCGCGGTCGCCTTGTAGATAGGTGCCGGAGCGCAGCCAGCCATGGACAGCAGAACCAGCAAGGCGGGCAGGCAGAGCAGGGAGTGGGCGGACGTACGCATGGCAGACTCCATTGGCGGCACGATAGGGAAGCGGTCGATGATCGCTACGCTACAACAAGCCGCGTCTGCGCTGCGTGTGCCATCGGCATCAACGCCGGCGCGGTGGCGGTGGGGTACCGGGGCGCATCAGGCGCGACGGTGGCAACGGACTCGGTGCGGCAGGTTCGGCGCCTTCCTGCAGCAGCCAGTCCAGCTTCCATTCGGCCGGGCGACCCTGCGAAAGCAGACTGGCCAGCGCACGCAGCGGCTCGCGTAGCACGTCGTCGAGATTCCACGGTGCGTTGAGGATCACCATGCCCGAGCCGTTGAGGCGCAGCGGTGAATCGTCCGGATGCACCAGCAGCTCGGCGCGCAGCACGCGTTTCGCACCGCTGCGCTGCAGGCCGCGCAGGAACGGCTGCACCTGGCTACGCAGCTTGATCGGATACCACACGGCGTAGACGCCGGTGGGCCAGCGCAGCAGCGCTTCCTTCAGAGCTTTCTCGATCTGCTTGTATTCGGCTTCCTGTGCCTCGTACGGCGGATCGATCAGCACCAGACCGCGTTTCTCCTTCGGCGGCAGCAGCGCTTTCAGTGCCTCGTAGCCGTCGCGTTGATGCACGTGCACCTGCGGATTGCCGCGGAACAGGTCGCGCAGCTTGGAAGCTTCCTCCGTGTGCAGCTCGCACAACTGCGCACTGTCGTCCGGGCGCAGCAGGCGGGCGACCTGCAGCGGCGAGCCGGGGTAGCGCTTCAGGCCGTGCTCGTTGCCTTCGCCACCGAGGATGCTGGCGCGCCAGCGCTGTAGCAGCGGGGGCACTTTTTCGGCCGGGTGCAGCCGGGTGATGCCATCTTTATGCTCGCTGGTCTTTTTCGCCTCGAAACCGTCGAGCAGGTAACTGCCACTGCCGGCGTGGGTGTCGATGTAGCAGAACGGCGTCGGCTTGGCCTGCATTGCCTCGATCAGCGCGAGCAGCACGGTGTGTTTCAGGACATCGGCGAAGTTGCCGGCGTGATAGGCGTGGCGGTAATTCATGGCGTTCACGGCGGGCGGGGTGGTCTAAGTATAGAGGCGTGGACGCTGTGCTCCCCTTGATTCGGGAATATGCCGCGTAACCTTTCCTGCACACAGACCGGTGCAGGCTTGGCTGGTTGCGCATTTGCAACCGGTCAGACAGACCAGCCTGACTGCCCATTAGCGCGGAGAATCATCATGACGTTCTCGCCGAAAATCATCATTGCAACGGCCGCATTCGGCCTTTGTCTGGCCGTCACGGCAGTCAGCGCCCAGGATGCCGGAAGCATGGCGCCAGCACCGGCCACCAGCAGCATGGGGCACATGGGCGGTGGGTCGATGCAGCGCAAGATGCCTCTCAACATGAATGGCAGCATGCACAAGATGCCCGCCACCGTGACCTCGGTCGACTCCACCACCGGCATGGTCGAAGTGACCAGCGAGGGGATGTCGCTGCGCGTGCATTTTCCGCCGGCATCGGTGGCCGATCTCAAAGCCGGCGACAAGATCACCTTGCACATGGGTTACAGCAAACATTGACGAAGGTGAGGCGGGATTTTTCCACGCCGTTCGCCATTCCCCGGTTTCCTCAGCGCTCTTCCTAAGCTCAGCGCACGCGAAGAGCGGCCAAGGATGGCCGCTGCATTGAGGATCTGGGAAGTCGAAGGGCTGCCCTTCGGCTTTTGCGGGCCTGTGTTCAGCGCGAACGATGAGGGCGCGTGTCCGCGAAGTTCGATGGCAAATGGTTGAAGGTATCTGGCGCAGGGCAGATGGAGGCCAGTCCAGAGTTGAGGCCAGCCGTCGCAGCACCTAAGCTGCACCGATGAACCGCTCGCTACGCCATCTTGCACGCGTGCCGCACCTTTGGGTGATGGCGTGGCTGGCGTGGCTGATGCTTGCTGTTGCGCCGACGCATGGCATGCCCAGCGGAATGATGGATGGCGCCGCACGTTCCGCAACCCCGTTGTCGCATATGGCCGATCATACCCGGCACGTCATGCCGATGATGGCCGGCGACTGCTGTGCGGACCAGGTCCACGCCGACCACGGTGCGATGACCGTTTGCCATTGCGCCGTGACATGCGCAAGTGTGCTGCCGGCGTTGGCCATAGCGGAATTCGCACCGGTTGCTCTCGACGCCATGTATGTCTCGCGGCATGGTGCAGTCG
>DASZCB010000295.1:0-3192 GCA_035943575.1 Rhodanobacter sp.
CGGCGAGCTGTCTGCCGCCGCGCTGCAGCTCGGCGGCGGCCACGACCAGTTCGCGCTGGAACCGCACGCACTGCATATCTGGCCGCGCGGCGGTTACATGTGCATTGCACTGCCGAATACCGAAGGCAGTTTCACCGTCACCTTGTTCCTGCCGGCACAAGGTGCGGCACCGAGTTTCGCCACCCTGCCCGATGCCACGGCCGCTGCTGCGTTCTTCAGCGAGCAGTTTCCGGACCTGCTGTCGCTGATTCCCCGTTTCAGTGAAGACTTTGACGGTCACCCGGTCGGTACCCTGTCCACGCTGTATCTGGAACGCTGGCATCTGGGCGGTCGCGCACTGCTGGTCGGCGATGCTGCTCACGCGATCGTGCCGTTCCATGGCCAGGGCATGAACTGCGGCTTCGAGGACACCGTGGTGCTGGCGAACTTGCTGGCCGCCGCACCGAACGACAGCGCCGAGGTGTTCGCCGAATTCCAGCGCGTGCGGCAGCCCAATGCCGATGCGATCGCCGCGATGGCGCTGGAAAACTACGTCGAGATGCGCGACTCGGTCGCTGATCCACATTACTTGGCCAAGCGCGAACTGGGTGCGTTGCTGGCCGCCCGCGCGCCGCGGCACTACATGGCACGCTATCGGCTGGTCACGTTCTCCCACGTGCCCTACGCCTATGCGCTCGAACGAGGACGTGCGCAGGACGCGCTGCTGGAACAACTGCTGCGCG
Source organism: Rhodanobacter sp. (assembly GCA_035943575.1). Taxonomy (GTDB): domain Bacteria; phylum Pseudomonadota; class Gammaproteobacteria; order Xanthomonadales; family Rhodanobacteraceae; genus Rhodanobacter. The sequence goes on from DASZCB010000295.1 coordinate 723, forward strand.
ACACGCCTCGAGTCGCGGACGTCGATCTCGATGCGGCGGTGAACCTGCTCCAATCCAGCTTGCCAGCGCTACCGCCACTGCGGCATGGATAAGGCGCTGATCGACGCGTTCCGCGCCACCGACTACCTCGTCTGCGTCGACGAGGTGGAATGGGCCGGCATCCGCGTAGACCAACCGCTACCGCCGGTTTTGCAGATGCTGGTCGGCGCACGCTCGTGGGGATTCATCACCGCATGGAATCCCAGCGCCGAGACAACGCGGACGCCGGCGGAAAATCTCGCCGCACAACGCGACTTGCTGACCGCGCTGCGCGCATGGCCCGAAGCCGTGCTTCGTCCGGCAATCGGCATTGGTCGCGCCGGCTGGCACGAGCCCAGCCTGTTCGTGATCGGGCCTGACATCACCATGCTGGACACCCTGGCTCGACATCACGAACAACTGGCCTACGTTCATGGCCACGCCAACGGCATCGCCCACCTGCGCCTGCTGGAATGACCAGGTCAGCGGCAGCACGCCGCATGGACAAGCGCCACCAGCATTGCGGACAATCGAGGCGATGACCGCCACCCACACCACCGCGCCCCTGCTCGAAGCGCGGGCCTTGAGTTTCCTTCGCCAGGACGAACCGGTGTTCGCGCCGCTGGATTTCCGGCTGCATGCGGGAGAGCTGGCGCTGGTCGAGGGCGACAACGGCAGCGGCAAGACCACCCTGCTGCGCATGCTCGCCGGCCTGCTGCATGTCGGCGAAGGTGAACTGCGCTGGCGTGATGAACCGCTGCGTCGCGATCGCTGCGCCGGCGAGATTCTGTTTCTCGGTCACCAGCTAGGCCTCAAGGCCGACCTCAGCCCGCGCGAAAATCTGCACATCGCCGCCGGCCTGCATGGCTTCCGCGATAGCGCCAGTGTGACAGCGGTGCTGGCCGATATTGGCCTGCGCGGTTACGAAGACGAACCGGTTCGTCGATTGTCCGCCGGCCAGAAGAAACGCGCCGCACTGGCCCGGTTGCTGTTGCTGCCGGCCACACTGTGGCTGCTCGACGAGCCTTACGCGAACCTCGACCGCACCGGCATCGCGCTGGTCAATCAGATGCTGGAGACACACACAACCGCCGGAGGTGCTGCGCTGGTGACCAGCCATGGCGCCGTGAGTTTCCACGGTGGCGAACCCCGGCATATCCGGATGCATGCATGAACCGCCCAGGCCTCCTCACCGCCTGCACCGCGATGCTGCGACGCGACCTCACCCTCGCCTGGCGCCGGCGCGGCGACATCGCGATGCCGGTGCTATACGCGCTGATCGTGACGATGCTGTTCCCGTTCGCACTGGGGCCGGAGGACACGCTGCTGCAGCGGATCGCCGGTGGCGTGGTGCTGGTCACCGTGCTGCTGGCGATGTTGCTGGCGCTGGATGCGATGTTCTCCAGCGATATCGAGGACGGTTCGCTGGAACAACTGGTGCTGGCGCCGCAACCTTTGGCGCTGATGCTGGGCATGAAGATCCTCGCTCACTGGATTACCACCGCGCTGCCGTTGATCGTGATCGCGCCGCTGATGGCCGCGATGCTGCACCTGCCCGGCGCGGTGATCCCGGTGCTGCTGCTGGCGTTGCTACTGGCCACGCCGTTGCTCAGCCTGCTCGGCGCAGTGCTGGTGGCACTGACGGCTGGCACCCGGCGCTCTGGTATGCTGCTCGCCTTGATGTTGCTGCCTTTGTGTGTGCCCGCAGTGATCTTTGCCGCGGGTGCCGTGGCGGCCGCCCAACAGGGATTGCCTTGGCTCGCGCCGATCAGCTGGCTCGCTGCCGCACTGGTGATGGCTGTAGTGTTGGCACCATTGGCCTGTGCTGCCGCCCTTCGTATTGCCCTGGACGCATAACGACTCATGTCTAACTGGATTCCGCTCTGGTTGCACAAGCTCGGCTCGCCGCCGACGTTCTACCGCTTCGCCGGCATACTGCGGCCGTGGGCGATGGCACTGGCGCTGCTGCTGGGCACGGTCGCGCTGTACGGCGGCCTCGTGCTGGCACCGGCCGACTACCAGCAGGGCGATGCCTATCGGATCATCTTCATCCATGTGCCCAGCGCCGAGATGAGCATGTTCATTTATGCGGTGATGGGCGTGGCCTCGTTCATCGCACTGGTGTGGCGGATCAAGCTGGCCGAGGTGGTGGCGATGGAATCGGCGCCGATCGGTGCGGCGTTCACTTTCATCACCTTGGTCACTGGCTCGCTTTGGGGCAAGCCGATGTGGGGTACCTGGTGGACGTGGGATGCACGGCTCACTTCGGAGCTTGTGCTGCTGTTCCTGTTCCTCGGCGTGATCGGGTTGTATCACGCGTTCGAGGATCGCCGCCAAGGCGCGCGCGCCGCCGCGTTCCTGGCGATCATCGGCATCATCAACGTGCCGATCGTGCATTTCTCGGTGAACTGGTGGAATACCTTGCACCAGGGCAGCACGGTCAACATCTTCG
>DASZCB010000296.1:0-2746 GCA_035943575.1 Rhodanobacter sp.
CAAGTCGGAAGCGGCGATCTACGTCGAGAATCTGCGGCAGCTGGGCGTCGATGCCGCCGATCTGCTGCTGGAGTCGCGTAGCATGAACACTTGGCAGAACGCGGAGTTCAGCAGTCCGTTGCTGAAGGCTTACGGCGCTGATCGCGTGCTACTGGTCTCGTCGGGCTTCCACCTGCGTCGCGGCATGCTGTACTTCACGCATTTCGGCATCCCGGCGACTCCGGTGCGGGCCGACTATGTCGGCGGCGTGCTGTCCTGGTTGCCGCTGTCGTACAACTTCACGATGGCTGACGTTGCCCTGCACGAGTACGCCGGCATCGCGCGTTACCGCTGGTACAACGCAATGGGTTGGAACGTGCAGGCGACGCGGCCTGGCGCGTTGTAGGAATCGACCGCAGGAGCGCACTCTGCGCGTTCCTGCGGTCGTTGCGATGTGCTCCAGCGGCTCAGACTGCCTTGTCGAGCGAGGCCAGATCGATCACGAAGCGATAGCGCACGTCGCTCTGGAGCATGCGTTCGTAGGCTTCGTTGATGTCCTTCATGGCAATCATCTCGACGTCGCTGCTGATGCCGTGTTCGGCGCAGAAATCCAGCATCTCCTGCGTCTCGGCGATGCCGCCGATCAGCGAGCCGGCGATGGAGCGGCGACCGAAGATGATGGTGCCCGCATGCACCGGCGGATCGATCGGTTCGACCAGGCCGACCAGTACGTGCACGCCGTTGAGCTTGAGCGTGAGAAGGTACGGGTTGAGATCGTGCTGGTGCGGCACGGTGTCGAGGATGAAGTCGAACTGCCCCGCAACCGCCTGCATCTGCGCGGGGTCGGTGGACAGCACCACGTGATCCGCACCGAGCCGGCGCGCCTCGTCCTCCTTGCCTGGTGAGCGGGTGAACAGGGTGACATCGGCGCCCAGCGCCTTGGCGAATTTCAGGCCCATGTGGCCGAGACCGCCGAGGCCGACCACGGCAACCTTGCTGCCCTTGCCGACCTTCCAGTGGCGCAGCGGCGACCAGGTAGTGATGCCGGCGCACAGCAGCGGCGCGGCGGATTTCGGATCGAGTTTGTCCGGCACGCGCAGCACGAATTTGTCCGACACCACGATGCGCTCGGAATAGCCGCCGAAGGTGGGTAGCCCATCACGGCGATCGGTGCTGTTGTAGGTGAACGTGGCGCCTTCGGCGCAATACTGTTCCAGGCCCTGTCCGCAGGCGGCACAGTGCTGGCACGAGTCGACCATGCAGCCGACGCCGACCATGTCGCCGATCCTGAACTTGCTGACCGCGCTGCCGACGGCTCTGACTCGACCGATGATCTCGTGTCCCGGCACCATCGGGTAGCTGCTGCCGCCCCACTCGTTGCGGGCCTGATGGATGTCCGAATGACAGACACCGCAGTAGAGGATATCGACCACCACATCATCCGCGCGCGGGTCGCGTCGTTCGAAACGGTGCGGTGCCAGCGGCGCGGTGGCGGACTGGGCGGCATAGCCGCGAATGTTCATGCTCATCGGTTTTTTCCGGGGTGTGTGGAAAGAATGACAGGCCAATCTAGGGTGCGCGCGTTGCAGCTGTTTTCAGGATTCGCGCATCACCAGCAGCCTCAGTTCGGTCATGTCCTCGATAGCGTAGCGCACACCTTCACGGCCGAGGCCGGACAATTTGATGCCGCCGTATGGCATGTTGTCCACGCGGAAGCTGGGGACGTCGTTGACGATCACGCCGCCTTGTTCCAGCTCGTTCCATGCGCGCATTGCATGATCGAGGCTGTCGGTGAAGACGCCGGCCTGCAGGCCGTAGTCGGAGTCGTTGACCATCGCGATGGCATGGTCGAATTTCCTGAACGGAGCGAGCAGGGCGAACGGCCCGAATGCCTCCATGCGGTTCGCCTTCGCGTCGACGGGTACGTTCTCCATCAGCGTCGCTTCCAGCGTGTTGCCGCTGCGCGTGCCGCCGCACAGGATCCTGCCGCCCGCTTTCTTCGCCTCCGCGATCCAGCCGTGCAGACGCTCGGCCGCAGCTTCGTCGATCATCGGGCCGAGGAACACACCTTTGTTTTTCGGATCGCCGGCCTTGAGTTTCTTCGTGGCCGCGACCAGCTTTTTCTTCAGTGCATCATAGATGTCGGCATGTGCGTAGATGCGTTGCACGCTGATGCAGCTCTGGCCGGACTGGTAGAACGCGCCGAACACCAGCCGCTCGACCACGCGGTCGAGATGCGGGCGCTGATCCGCATCGACGATACAGGCCGCGTTGCCGCCCAGTTCCAACACCACCTTTTTGCGGCCGGCGCGCGCCTTCAGCTCCCAGCCCACTTGACCGCCAGTGAATGAGAGCAGCTTGAAGCGTTCGTCCTCGACCAGCGGCGCAGCGTGCTTGCCGTCGAGCGTGAGGATCGAAAAAGCACCTTTCGGCAAATCGGTTTCGGCCAGCACCTCGCCGATGATCAACGCGCCGATCGGGGTTTTCTCCGCCGGCTTCAGCACGAACGGACAGCCGGCCGCGATCGCTGGCGCCACCTTGTGCGCGACCAGGTTCAGCGGAAAATTGAATGGCGTGATGAACGACACCGGCCCCAATGGCACGCGTTTCGTATAACCGTGATAGCCGTCCAGACGGCTGGCCAGTTCCAGGTTCAGCGTTTCGCCGTGAATGCGCACGGCTTCCCCGGCGGCGATCTGGAACGTCTCGATCAGCCGGGTCACTTCGCCAGCCGCATCCTTGATCGGCTTGCCCGCTTCGATGCACA
>DASZCB010000297.1:0-4309 GCA_035943575.1 Rhodanobacter sp.
GAGATCGGATCGGGCCGTTCGCCCCAGTGCAGCACGTCGGGGCCACCGAACTTTTCAAACAACAAGGCGTGCATGGCGTAACGCTCCGTATCGATGAAACCTGCTGACCGCAACCATGGCCGCACACAACGCGCAGTTCAAGCCGCCCGCTCGCACAACTGCGCCACCGCCGTGGGAATCGCCGATGGCGCCTGCACCGTGATCACATGCTGCTCGTCATCGCCCAGGCCATGCTCTTGTTCGTGCGCCCAGGTCACGTGATACGGCAGATGTACGCCCCAGCCACCCAGCCGCACCACCGGCTCGATATCCGAGCGCAGCGAATTGCCGACCATCGCGAACTGTGCCGGCTGCAGCTTGAAGTCGGTCAGCACGCGCCGGTAGGTGTCGGCGTTCTTCTCCGAGACAATCTCGATGCGCCGGAACAACTCGGCCAATCCGGATTGTGCCACCTTCTTTTCCTGATGGAATAAATCGCCCTTGGTGATCAGCACCACCGCATGATGCTGCGCCACCAACTCGACCGCTTCGCGGATGCCGGGAAGCAGTTCCACCGGGTGCTGCAGCACGGTCTTGCCCAGCTCGATCAGTCGATGGATATCGCTCGCGGTGATGCGGCCGGCGGAGACCGCAATCGCCGTCTCCACCATCGACAAGGCCATGCCTTTCGCGCCGTAACCGAACAGCTTGAGATTGCGTTGCTCGGTCGCCAGCATCGTGTCGTGCACGTGCTGGTCGCCCAGATCCACATAGCGACCGACGATCGCGGCGAATGCCTCGTTCGCCTGATGGTAATAGCCCTCGCTGTGCCACAGCGTGTCGTCGCCGTCGAAACCGATCAGTTGCAGCATGCCGTCATGCCTTTCCATCCAGGTGTGGTTCGCATCGGACCAGATGCCGAAAGTCGGCCTATGATAAACGCTCGACCTGCCGGTGCCGTCGTGCACGAGCAGGCTTTCCGTATTTCGACGGAGTCTCTCGATGGCCATTCAATGCAACCATCTCGAAGGCATTCAGAATGTCACTCCCAGCGCGCGCGGCTGCGAGGAGTGCCTGCAGTCTGGCGATGTCTGGCTGCACCTGCGCATCTGCCGCACCTGCGGGCATGTCGGCTGCTGCGACGATTCGCCAAACCGGCATGCCACCAAGCACTTTCATAGCACCGGACATCCGATTATCGAAGGCTACGACCCACCGGAGGGCTGGGGCTGGTGCTATGTGGATGAAGTGATGTTCGACCTGCGCGACCGGATGACACCGCAGCTCGGACCGATCCCGCGTTACTACTGATCTGTGGAGTGCCATGACCATGAGCCAGCCCTGCAAGATCCTGCTGCAGACAACGATTCCCACCGTCATCGACGATTGGCATATCGGCCGCTTCAGCCTGTTGCGCGACTACCTGGCCAGCCTGCGCGATATCGCCGGCGCGCCGCTGTTCGAGGTGACAGCACGCGACCGCGATCCGCTCGGCGCACCCGACAGCGTGCTGTCGCAGCTGGATACGTCATCGTTCGACGAGATGTGGCTGTTCGCCGTCGACACCGGCGATGGACTCACCGAGGAAGACTGCGTCGCCATCTCGCGCTTCCGCCAGCATGGCGGCGGCCTGCTGGTGACGCGCGACCACATGGATCTCGGCTGTTCGGTGTGCACGCTGGGCGGTGTGGGTGCCGCACACTTCTTTCATTCGAAGAATCCCGAGCCCGATCCGGCGCGGCGGCGCATCGACGACACGGTGACCAGCGACATCCTGTGGCCCAACTACCACTCCGGCGCCAATGGCGATTTCCAGCACATCCAGGTCAATGAACCGTTGCATCCCGTGCTGACGGATTCGGACTCTCCGGATGGCGCTGTACGTTGCCTGCCCGCGCATCCGCACGAAGGCGCCGTTGGCAAGCCGGCGAACGACCCGAGCGCGCGGGTGATCGCGACCGGCCACAGTACGGTCAGCGAGGTGGAATTCAACCTCATCGTGGCGTTCGAGCCCTCGGCCGATGGCGGGCCGGCCATCGCGCAGTCCACCTTTCATCACTTCGCCGACTACAACTGGAATCCGCAGCTGGGTGCACCCAGCTTCGTCTCTGAGCCACCGGGCGACACCTTGGCGCATTCGCCCGAAGCGCAACGCTCGATCGAGCGTTACGTCAGGAACCTCGCGCTGTGGCTGGCCGGACGGCCGGTGGATACCGCACTGGCGGAGTGAAAGGCCGAGTGACACTCAGCTTACTTCGCTACCCAGCCGCAGGTTGATGCCCAGCGTCGTGGCCAGTTCGCGCAGCGGTTCGCCGTCGCGTGTCAGCGTCATCCAGCCGGCATACGTGTCGCCGTCGGTTTCCCACGCCCACAGCGTGTAGCCGAATTCGGCCAGGCGGTCGTAAGCAATCGAAAACAGTTCAGCCGCGTCCATGTCGTCGAAGAACTCGTCATCGTCCGGATCGCCGTTCCAATCGACCGAGAGGTTCCAGCGCGAAGACAGCTCGTTGACTGCCTGCACCAGCGAGCGCAGATCGTGCGCGTCCACGATGAAACCGGAGCGCCAGTCGATCACCCGGCCGATCACCTCGATCGGCTCGACCTCGTCGGCATCGACGTCGGCCATCGCCTCGCGGTAGTCGTTGAACTGCAGCAGCGCGGTTTCCTCGTCGCCCGGATTGATCAGCAGCAGCAACTGCCAGACCTTCGCCTCGACCGAATCCTCATCGACATCGTCGAACTCGCGCTCGGCATCGTAATCGTCGTCGGATGGATTCATGATGAGATCACGAGCGTATGGGAGTCGCATGGTCGCGCGTCCGCCGCCATGAGGGAAGCACCGATCATCACGCGCCCACCTGCCGCCGCACCGCCGCTATGTCGCGTACCGGGCGGATCTCGATCGCGCCGGTACGCGACCAGGGAAATTCCGAGGCGATCCGCACCGCCTCGTCCATGCTGTCGGCCTCGATCAGGTTGAAGCCGCCCAGATATTCCTTGGTCTCGGCGAACGGCCCGTCGACCACACTGACGTGGTTGTTGCGCACACGCAGCGTCCGGGCCGTGGCCGGAGCTTCCAGCTGCTGCGAATCGTGCAGATGGCCTTGCGCCTGCAATGCGTCGGCATGCATGAAGCAACCGTGCATCATCGTGTCGAACTCGCCGTCCGGCAGTGCATTCAGCAAGGTGTCGTCGCAATAGATCATCACCAGGTATTTCATGGCGTCCTCGTCGAGGGAAAGGTTCATCGAACCGTGGGGAGGCAGGGGCGAGGATGGATAATGCCGCAATCTCCAGCCTCATGACCGTTATGCACGATACCTCCATTGCGTTCTCCTGCCAGCCCATCGCGTTCGTGCGCTCGCCGTACGCGCGACGTATCGACGCGCCGCACCAGCCCACCGTAGTGGCCGGCACCGAGACGGAAGCAGCGGCCGAGGCCATCATCGAGTTCACGACTGACTTCCCTGCCGCCGCATTTCGCGACCTCGCCGGCTTCGAACGGATCTGGCTGGTGTTCGTATTCCATCGCAGCGAAGGCTGGAAGGCCGAGGTGCGGCCACCGCGCGGCGGCGGCAAGCGCAGCGTGCTGGCCACCCGCTCGCCGCACCGGCCGAATGCGATCGGCCTGTCCGCGGTCGAACTGGTCGAGGTCGGCGAACACACGCTGCGCGTGCGCGGCATGGACCTGCTCGACGGCACCCCTATCCTCGACATCAAGCCGTACGTGCCGTACGCCGATGCGTTCCCGGCCTCACGCGCCGGCTGGATCGACGAGATCGACGCGACGCAAGGCCGGCATTCCGCACCGGGGCCGCGCAAGCCGCGTTCCAGAACTACCGACTGATTCACCGCGGTGGCAACGGATCGCCCCATCGCAAGTCCCAATCCGTGAGACACCACGCGACTACCTTGCACTGGTCGCAACGGAGCCCTCCGCTGGCGGCGCCCGATTCACTGGCAGTGGTCGGTTCAAACTTTTGCCGCGTCCGGCGCAAGCCTGATGCGGCTTTTTTGTGCGCGCAAGCAACCTGCCCGCGCCATCGTCAAGCCATGTTCACATGCAAGATTGTTGAATCGTCCTCTCAGGAGAACCCGCCATGAAAGCCTGCCTGTTGCTGCTCACACTCGCGCTCGCTGCCTGCACGTCCGCACCGATCAATCCTCGCGCGCCGATCTCGACCACCACCCTCGCGCGTTATCACTGGCAATTGCGCGACGCCGTCGACGGTCACAACCAGCGCCTCGACGCGCTGTTCGGTAACACCGAGAAACCGCTGCAGCTCGACTTCAGCGCCGACCGGGTCGGCGTGCTCAATGCATGCAACCG
>DASZCB010000298.1:0-4318 GCA_035943575.1 Rhodanobacter sp.
GCACCGGTTGCGGCACGCCAAGGCCGGTGGTCTGGCGGAGCTGTTTGATGGCCTCCGCATCGAGTGCTTCACATTCGCCGTGGCGGAGGTTGCGCGGCAGTTCGATCTTGCCGTAGCGGATGCGCTTGAGGCGGCTGACCAGGAAGCCCTGCGAATCCCACAGACGGCGTACTTCGCGGTTGCGGCCTTCGCGGATCACCACGCGGAACCAGCTGTGGCTGCCGCCGCGGCTGATGACGGCGATTTCATCGAAGCGGGCAGGGCCGTCGTCCAGCTCCACGCCGGCTTTCAGTCGTTCGATGATCTCGTCCGGCACTTCGCCATGGACGCGGCACAGGTATTCGCGCTCAAGGCCGCTTTTCGGATGCATCAGGCCATTGGCCAGTTCGCCGTCGGTGGTCAGCAGCAGCAGGCCTGTGGTGTTGATGTCGAGGCGGCCCACGGCAACCCAGCGCGCGCCTTTCAGGCGCGGGAGCTGCTCGAATACGGTAGGGCGACCTTCCGGGTCGTCGCGGGTGGTCAGCACGCCTTCGGGCTTGTGATAGATCAGCACCTCAGTGTCGTCGCGGCTGTCGGTGGCGACGACGAACTGCTTGCCGTCCATGACCACGCGGTCGCCGGCCTTCACGCTCATGCCGATTTCGGCGGGCGCGCCGTTCAACTCGACTTCGCCGGACTGGATGCGCTGCTCAAGCATGCGGCGTGAGCCGAGGCCGGCGTTGGCCAGCACCTTGTGCAGGCGCTCTTCCAGTGCGGGGGCGTCGGTGTCGATGCGCGGTTCGCGCTTCAGGGATAAAACGGATTTCTGCGGCGCAGTCATGCGCGGTACTCCTCGGTATCTTGCTCGGCGGCGTCGGGTTCGACGTCCGCGGCGGGGTTCGCTGCCTCATCGGCAGTGGTCGTCAGGATCTCGGCGGGTGGGCTCGTGTCGGAGCCTGGCTCGTCGGACTCGGATGCAGCGGCTGGCGCGTCGGCGCCGACCATGGCGTGGGTGTGCTCGGCATCGGCGGTGTCCGCAGATGCATGGTGTTCGGTGTCTGTTTCGCTGTCGCTGTCGACGGACTCCGCGTCCTCCTCCGGATCGATCGGCAGGTCGCGCACGATGCGGGCGGGCAGGGGATCCGGCTCGAAGCGCAGTTGCGGATCTTCCATGTCGCGGATTTCCGACAGCGGCGGCAGCTGGTCCAGCGATTTCAGGTTGAAGTAGTCGAGGAAGGCGCGGGTGGTACCGAACAGCGCCGGTTTACCGGGCACGTCGCGATAGCCGACCACACGGATCCACTCGCGCTCCTCCATCGTCTTGATGATGTTGGAGGACACCACCACACCGCGGATCTGCTCGATCTCGGGGCGGGTGATCGGCTGACGATAGGCGATCAGCGCCAGCGTTTCCAGCAATGCGCGTGAATAGCGGCTGGGCCGTTCGGTCCACATTCGCGAGATCCACGGATGCACGTCCTGGCACACCTGGTAGCGGAAACCGGAGGCGACCTCCTTCAGCTCGACGCCGCGGCCGGCGCAATCGTCAGCCAGTGCCTCCAGCGACCTAGCGATCTGTTCGTGGCCGACGTCGTCGGCTTCGTTGAACAGGTCACCGAGCTGATGAACAGTCATCGGCTGGGTGGAGGCCAGCAGGGCAGCCTCGATGATGGGTTTGAGTTGCTCGATCTGCATAACCTTGGGTCAGATGCCGATGCGGTGGATGTCGTTCATTCGCCGGACGATTCGATCAAAGCCGATTCGCCCGCTTGGGTGTCGTCCGCCGACAGTTCGACGGGTTCTTCGGCGTGGCTCGCCTTCGCTTTCACATAGATCGGTGCCAGCGGTTCCTCCTGCACGATCTCGACCAGCATTTCCTTGGCCAGCTCCAACATCGCCAAGAACGTCACCACGATGCCAAGGCGCCCTTCGCTGATGTCGAACAGGCTCTCGAAGCGGTGGAAGCTGCTGTCGTCGAGCCGGCTCAGCAGTTCGCCCATGCGCTGGCGCACGCTGAGCGCCTCGCGCTTGATTGCGTGATGCCCGAACAGCTCAGCCCGGTGCATCACGTCCTTCAGCGCCAGCAGCATCTCGCTCAGCTCCAGCGGCGGCGGCAACTTGATCACGTTGCGTTCGCCTACCTCGGCATGTACCACCACGCTGTCGCGTTCCTGCCGCGGCAGGGCCTCGATATCCTCGGCTGCCCGCTTGAAGCGTTCGTACTCCTGCAAACGCCGCACCAGTTCGGCACGGGGATCCTCTTCCAACCCTTCCTCGGCCGGCGGTCGCGGCAGCAGCAGCCGCGACTTGATCTCGGCCAGGATCGCGGCCATCAGCAGGTATTCGGCGGCCAGTTCCAGTCGCATCACATCGCGCATCAGCTCGATGTAGGTCATGTACTGCCGGGTGATCTCGGCAACCGGGATATCCAGGATGTCCAGGTTCTGCCGGCGAATCAGGTACAGCAGCAGATCCAGCGGGCCCTCGAACGCCTCCAGGATCACCTCGAGCGCATCCGGCGGGATGTACAGATCCTGCGGCATCTGCAGCATCGGCTGGCCGCGCACGATGGCCAGCGGCATTTCCTGCTGTTGCGGTACTGCCGCAAACGCATCCTGCGGTGCGGGGACCAGGCTCTCGGGCTCGGCTGGCTCAGTGCTCATCAATACATGTCATGGGGCCGCCTTCAGCGGCTGGCAGTGCGTTCAACATGATCGGAACCATTCACACATCGGCAAACCATGGAATGTCCGTGCTCGGAACACGGCGGTGAGGCGGTGTTCCCGGGTACTGCGTATTTTCACATCCTCAGCCGCGGCGCGGCGGGCGCCATCGACACGACGGGCAAGATGAAGCCACTCGGTGGTGGTTCGGTCAGGCGGGTCGCAGTCGACCATCGCACGCCAATTCCGGGTTGTCAGCCACGGCAAGGGCGCAAGTCAAAGGTGGCGAAGAGCGGCACCACTGACTATTCACTGGTCGGTTTGAGAGCAATCGAATGGAAGCCATGGGTCGCCGCAAGTGATCGGCAGACGCTTTTCATGGAGCCATGCGTAGGTGAAGAGTAGCGGCTAGCCGGCGGCAAGTCCAGCAGGGGCGTTTCTGCCAGCAGTTGGGGCTGGGGCGATTCGCGGAATCCCGATTTTGTGCGGCACAATACGTGAGTCGTGCTGATCGGCCTGCCTGTCGAGCCGGACTCATCGCGATGCCGGGACGGCATGTGACCTAATGTGACGATATAGGGCACGACCGCGCCGCATCGCGGAAGAAGCTAGTGCTAATAAGTGGCGAATATGCAACGCCTGTTCGGCAATCGCGTCCCGCACGGCGCATGGCTCGACTCGGCCGATCGCGGTTGAAGATGGTCAGCATAAGCGGTCCAGCGCACGCGACAGGTGCAGCAGATTGACTGGCACGGCGATTGCTTGAATACGGCAGACCAGCCGATACGCCGAGGCGTCATGTATGCGGCCATGCGGATGAGGGTGCTGCGGCGTCAGTGAATGATGCAGCAGAAAGATTTCAGAATGATGTTGAACATAGCGTCATTGCCTGCGGCAGACGCAAGCGCAATAGGAACGATAGAGCTGATGACGATCGACAAGAGTGGACACGATGGCAGTACACCGGAGCAGCTGCGTCCGGCGCGCATGCAGATCGAGACGACCGCGTTGATGAGTCGTCACGGTGAGTCGCATCCGACCGAGTTGGTCGATATCTCGGCTACCGGCGCTTTGTTGCGGCGTCCTTTGGGCTGGTCCGGCGAGACAGGGCAGAGCTGGGTGCTCGACATGATCTTCGGGCACAACCTGCACATTCACCTGGAAGCCGTCGTCGCGCGCATTTCCGATCACCACATCGGTTTTTCGTACAGTCGCATCCCCGAGGACAAGCAGGTTCCGTTGTGGAACCTGCTCGGCGGTTACGCCGATATTCTCGAGTATTGGAAAGACGGCTGAGTGAAACCGCTCATGCATACGAAAACGCCCGCCTCAAGCGGGCGTTTTCCTTATGGAAGGCAAGATCAGGCGGCGGCTTTCTTCTCGTCGCGCAGTTCGCGGCGAAGGATCTTGCCGACATTGCTCTTGGGTAGGCTGTCGCGAAATTCGATCAGCTTGGGCCGCTTGTAGCCGGTGAGGTTCTCGCGGCAGAACTGCCTGAGCGTCTCTTCGGTCAGATTCGGATCCTTGCGCACTACGAATAACTTCACCACTTCGCCGGAGTGTTCGTCGGGTACGCCCACCGCGGCCACTTCGAGCACACCGGGATGGGTCATCACGATGTCCTCGACCTCGTTCGGATACACGTTGAAGCCGGACACGAGGATCATGTCCTTCTT
>DASZCB010000299.1:0-7150 GCA_035943575.1 Rhodanobacter sp.
ATCACCGATCCGTCGCAGCGAACGATTCAGTTGACCTACACCAGCAGTGGCCTGATCAATCAGGTCGCCGCACCGGACGGTTCGACTTACAGCTACGCCTACGATGGCTCGGGTGACCTCAGCTCGGTGACGTATCCCGACGGCAAGGTCTTCACGTACCTCTACAACGAGTCGTCCAACAGCGGAGGAGCAACTACCCCTGGCTTGCTGACGGGCATTCTCGACGAGAGCGGCGTGCGCTACGTCAGCTACAGCTACAGCGTGGCTGGAAAAGCCATCAACAATCAGCAGGCCGGTGGGGTGGCGTCCTATACGATCACCTACAACAGCGATGGTTCGACCGATGTGCTCGATCCCTTGGGCACGTCTCGTCACCATGCGTTCACTACGACGATGGGTGTGCCTCACATCACCAGCGTCAATGGCACTTGCGAGTCTTGCTCGCCGATTGCCAGCTGGGCGTATGACTTCACCGGCACGCTGTACCAGACGACGGACTTCAACGGCAACATCACCACGTATCAACACGATGGTGAGGGCCTGTTGACGGGCACTGTAGAGGGGCTTGGGGGCACTACGCCACGGCCCATCCAGACCGACTGGAACGACACACTTCACGTCCCAATCGAGCGACGTTCGTTGAACTACAGCTACGCGATAGTTACGAAAACCGACTGGCTCTACAACGCCCGCGGACAAGCGACCGCGCAATGCGCGATCGACATGAGTGTGTCTGCTGCAGCTTCGTACAGCTGCAGCATCACCGGCACGCCGCCGGCCGGTGTGCGCCGCTGGACCTATACGTACTGCGACACCGTCGGCAGCGGCTGCCCGCTGGTGGGCTTAATGCTTTCCACTACCGGCCCACGTACCGATCTCACGCAGACCATCACCTATAGCTATGCCTCGAACGGTGACTTGCAATCGGTAACGGATGCCCTGGGCCACACCACCAGCTATCTGACGTATGACGGCGCCGGCCGCGTCACCAGCCTGCAGGATGCCAACGGCGTGGTCACGAATCTGACCTATACCCCGCGTGGCTGGCTGGCCTCGCGCACCATCGGCGGTGCCACCACGACGCTGAGCTACACCGCGTACGGCGCCGTCGCCTCCCTTACCGATCCCGACGGCATCACGACCCGCTACACCTACGATGCCGCGCATCGCCTGACCGACATCACCGATGCGCAGGGCAACGTCATCCACTACACGCTGGATAACGCCGGCAACAAGTCCAGCGAGCAGATCCGCACGGCTTCCGGCACCGTCGTGCATAGCCTGTCGCGCACCTACAACACGCTGGGTCAGCTCACCGCGCTCGTCGACGGCCTCAGCCATACCGTCTTCAACGCCAGCACCAGCGGCAGCTACGACGCCAACGGTAACCTCGTGCAGTCCGCGGACGCGCTGGGCGTGCAGCGCAAGCAGGGCTTCGATGCGCTGAACCGGCTGGTCAGCACGATCGACAACTACAACGGCACCGACACGGCGACCAAGAACACCCAGAGCGTGTTCGCCTACGATGCACGCGACAATGTGGAGGGCGTCAGTGATCCGGATGGCCTCAGCACCAGTTACGACTACGATGGCCTGGGCAACCGCACGGCGCTGCATAGCCCGGACACGGGCACCAGCAGCGA
This sequence comes from Rhodanobacter sp., assembly GCA_035943575.1. GTDB lineage: Bacteria > Pseudomonadota > Gammaproteobacteria > Xanthomonadales > Rhodanobacteraceae > Rhodanobacter. The sequence goes on from DASZCB010000299.1 coordinate 1,644, forward strand.
TACCTACGACGCGGCCGGCAATCGCCTGACGCACACCGACGCGAAGGGGATCGTCAGCACGTCGACCTATGACGCGCTCAACCGCCGCACCAACACCAGTTACACCGATACCACCCTCAACGTCAGTTCCGCCTACGACGAGGCCAATACGGTGACCGGCTGCAGTGTCTCCAGCCCGATCGGACGACTGACGCGCGTGGTGGAGGCCGGTGTCACGACCGTGTTCTGTTATGACGGCCACGGCAACATCAGCCAGAAGAAGCAGATCACGTCGGGGCAGGTCGACATCACGCAGTACACGTATACCGCCGCAGATCGACTGAGCGGCCTGACGACGCCCGACCAGACCGCGATCAGTTATGCCCACGACAGCGACGGGCGCCTCAGTGGCGTGCAGGTGACGCCCAGCGGCACGAGCGCCGCCCCACCCACCGTGGTCAGCAGCATCAGCTACCTGCCGTTTGGGCCGATCAGCAGCTACACGCTGGGCAATGGCCAGACCGTGACGCGCACGTACGACGCGAACTATCAGCTGACCGACCTGACCAGCCCGGCCTTGGCGCTGCACTTCAACCGTGACGTGCTGGGCAACATCATCGCGCTGGGCAATGCACCGGGCGCCAGCCCGGCCACGGAGACCTACAGCTACGATCCGCTGTATCGACTCACCGGCATCAGCGACGCGGGCGCCGCGCTGGAAAGCTACACCTACAGCCCGACCGGCGATCGACTGAGCAAGACGGCACCGGGCCTGGCCACGGGCGCGTACCTCTACACCAGCGGCACCCACCAGCTCGCCAGCATCGGCAGCACCTCACGGGCTAACGACGCCAACGGCAACACCACCGGCAGCGTGATCGGCGGCAATACCTATGGCTTCGCGTACAACGGGCGCAACCGGCTGGCGCTGGTGCAGCAGAATGGCCAGACCGTGGGCACCTACACGTACAACGCGATGGGGGAGCGCATCGGCAAGGTGGCCACGTCCCCGCAAGCGGTGACCGAGCGTTACGCCTACAACGAAGCGAGTCAGCTGATCGGCGAATACGGCACCAGCAATCGCGACTACATCTGGCTGGGCGACATCCCGGTTGCAGTGATCGACAACACCATCAATGGCAGTGTCACCACCAGCGTGGTCAACTACGTGACCGCCGATCAGCTGGGTACGCCACGGGCGGTCACGGACGGCACGGGTACGGTGATCTGGTCGTGGGTCTATCAAGGCAATCCGTTTGGGGAGCAGCAGCCCACGTCATCGGCGGGGTACGTGCTCAACCTGCGCTATCCGGGACAGTACTACGATGCGGAAGATGGGCTGAGCTACAACGGGCCTCGCTATTACGAGTCGGCAAAAGGCGGCTTCGATCAGCCTGATCCATCCGGCTTCAATGGGGGCATCGGTCTGTACGTCTACGGGCTGAACAACCCGCTGATGTATGTCGATCCGTCTGGATTAGAGGCTGTTGCATACATGAGCCATCAACGTCAGGTAGGCCCCAGTGACTTTGATTTCGATAAGGAAACTCCATGTCAGAGGCATGCCGAGAATGTGTTCGCTATTAACTTAGTGCCAGTGGCCGGCACTGCATATGACGTGTATGAGCTTTTAAATGGAGAAGGTGGCCCGTCGGACGTCACAGACAGCATCGGGTCAACGGCTGAGGCGGGCGCTTCTGCTGCAGAAGCGAGTGCCGCTTCCAATCGCAGCAGTGCGGCGGCTCTGAGGAGTGCTGGAATGTATAACAGGAAGCAAAGAGTCTTTAATGCTCTTGCGGACGCTGACAGGGATGTGGGTAACCTCCTTAAAGCAGGCGCCCATGGACTGTCTATAGCCAGCCTGGGTCTCAACGTTTACGAATATCAAAAGGCCTATAACGAATGTTCATGCAGTCACTGATAGGTAATCAGCACAAGCGCTTAGCTGTTTGTTGCCTGGGCTGGGGCTTGACGCAAATTATTATTGCATTCGCGTTACGCGGGTCTTATTTTTTGGGTTATTTGACGTGCATTTCTTGCGTATCTATAACATTACTTATCTGGATTGTATTTCCAATAATCCGGCGTAATGCACACATAGCTACGATAAGCACTAAATTTTATATCTTTGTAAGAAAATTTGTGCTTTTAGCCTTCGTGGTTTGTTTCGTATACCCGGCACTTTATGGGCTGATGTCCAAAGATAACCTTCATATGGCTTTTGTGGTCATACTTAGTATTTCAGCCTTTTGCTCCGTCTTATTGGCCTCCTATCTGTACGGAAAGTCGATGACCGAATTTCTTGATAGATAGGGCTGCGGTAATGATGAAGTCACAGGATTATTCAAAATTCTTAGGGGCGCTTACCGTAGAAAAGCCAGACTAGCGGGCCGCCAAGAACACGCCATAGAAATTGAGCGGTAGATTTTGTTTTGCCGTTTGCACTTGTTTGAACGCCGTATCTATTTAACAGTGCTTCGCGCGAAGCTAACTTTCGCTCAGCAATCGCTCGCCGTCTATGTTCGGCGAGCGATTGCTTGTCGGCCGCCGAGTGCGCGGCCCTTTTTTGCTGTCGTGTTAGAGAAGACTTCACTTCTTAAACCTGAGCATCTACCAAAAAGATGTGCCGGCTACTTATACATCAGGAACGTGTCGCCAAGGGTGAGCTTACGACACCATCGCCAAGTATCTGGCGAGCGGGGAGACAAGCCCGCGCTATCCCCATCGCGGGAGTCCCAGCCAGCTTGATCCGTATGCGACCGAGTTTTCCAGCTGGCTTCGTGAGTTTCATCCAACAAAATTGAGCCACTTCCGGCTCAGTTTTCGGCGGAAATCAACACTCATGGCGCCCCACTGCAAGGTATCGCGCCGTTGCAGCGCTTTGACGCGGCTCACGTGACAGGTCAGGAAGACGTAAGATCTTGCGATCGAGCGGTTTCGGGGTGGCGTGCAGCGCAGGCCGGGCAATCGGTCTCGATCCACCGAAAGCAGGGCCACACGATGCACGTCCGCAATACCGAAGCGATCCGCTTTACCGAACAAATCCGCGGCCGCGCCGACGCACTCAGCGGCGCGGCCGCCAGCATCTCCGCCGCTGTGCGTGAGCGCGCGATCACCGGCGACGAGATTTACCAGCTGCTCGACATCATTGCTGTCGACCTCAAGCACACCGCCGACCGGCTGCTCGAGGGCTAAGGGGACGGAGTGAGCTGGCCCGGGTTTGACGGACACCTTTGAACGGGGACAATCCCTTGGGAGGTGTCAGATGGTCAAGCGTCAACGATTCACTGCAGAGTTCAAGCGCGAAGCGGTCCGGCTTCTCGATGCTGGCGAACGCCCGGCATCCGAAGTGGCTATCGACCTGGGTATCCGCCGAAACCAACTCTACAAGTGGAAGGCCGAACTGGTCCGTTCGGGTGAGCAGTCGTTTCCGGGCTCCGGGCGCAAGCCCGCTGATCAGGATTCGGAGATCATGCGCCTCAAGCGTGAGCTGGCTCGCGTGACGGAGGAGCGCGACATTTTAAAAAAAGCGGCGACTTACTTCGCCAAGGAACTGCCATGAAGTACGACTTCATGCGCTCTCACACTCATCAGTTTTCGCTCGCCGGGATGTGTCGTGTCCTGTCCGCCAGTCGCAGCGGTTACTACGCCTGGCGCCATCGTGGACCGAGTACGCACCAACGCGTGGATCTTGCCTTGGCGGCACACGTTCGACGCGTTCACGTCGCCTCTGGCGAAGCTTACGGTGCACGGAAAGTCTGGAAGGCGCTGGTCGCAGAAGGCATTCCTTGCGGCCGCCATCGCGTCGCGCGCGTGAGGCGTGAGAGCGGCATCGAGGCTCGTCGCCGCCGACGCTTCAAAGTCACCCACTACGCCCGCCGCCACAAGAACACGGCGCCGGATCGGCTTCTCCGGCGGTTCCAAGCCGAACGTCCGAACCTGTGCTGGGTCGGCGATGTGACCTTCATCAGTACGCGTGAAGGCTGGCTCTACCTCGCCGTGCTGATCGATCTGTGCTCGCGCAAGGTCGTTGGCTGGGCAATGTCTCATCGTAACGATGAGCCGCTCGTCTCCGACGCCCTGCGCATGGCGATCACGCATCGGCAGCCTGCTGCAGGCCTGATCCATCACACCGATCGCGGCGTGCTGTATAGCTCGGGAAACTATCGACGCCTGATGGCCGCACATGGCCTGCTACCGAGCATGAGCCGCCAGGGTGACTGCTACGACAACGCGTGCGCAGAGAGCTTTTTCTCGACACTGAAGAACGAACTCACCCACGGCCAAGCCTTCGCTACACGTGACGCCGCGAGGATGGTCATCGTTAGCTACATCGAGGGCTTCTACAACCGCAAACGGCTGCATCAGACACTTGGCTATCGAACACCGATGGTTGTCGATGACGAGGCCATGAGTGCTTAATTAACGTGTCCGAAAAGTCCGGGCCACCTCAATCTGACCCCGAGCTCTCACGACGATCGTTGAGTCCATGGATGATGGGCTGGGTGGCTCACAAGTGAAGGCGATCGCAACCCGTACGCAACACTTGCAGACGACATAGCGTCGATTCTCCGTAACAGGGTGAAGCGTCCTCGTTTTTCCGAGTCACCCGGAAGTAGAGGTAGGTGATGATGCCATGGCGTAGCGAACCGGAGTGAGTCCGCCGAGTGCGCGATGGGGTCAGTCGTGGTTGTAGCGATGGCACCAGTCCTCGGTCATGCGGCGGACCTCGTGCAGGCTGGTGAAGATGTAACGGCCCAACTCCTAGATGCGCCGCTGCGTCCGCCCTTCCAACAGCCTCAGAAAAAGCAACCGGGCGAATCAGGAATTTCCCGATGTCAGCGTTGCCACGCTGCCGCGATAGTGCGCGCCATGGACGGACACTTTGCGCAGGGATGCGGGCAACCTTTGAAAACTTTCACGAGGCGCTTTACTCAGCCTTGTTCAACCACGATGAATTACTAGAGGATACGCTGCCATGACCACCAGGGTTAAAAGGCTCATAATTTTCGGAGACAGTCTTTCCGATATTGGCGTCAAGCGGAAAACCGTTGCTGGGCAATTCGCTTCGCTCTTTGGATTGATGCGTACCAACCAGGTCAATCGATATAGCGACAACCGGAACTGGACCGACTTTATCTGGGAATGGGCCGGTGGCCAGCCACTGATCCGCGTCGACAAGACGACGTCCGAGGCCGCCACGACTTTCCATCTGAAGTGGAGCCAAGGCAGCAACAACGGGGCATTAGACGATGACCCACTTTACTATGCGAATTACGCAGAAGGCGGCGCGATGGGCGGTTCGGATCGTTGGGGTGCTGGCCTGGGAACCTTCAAGGAGCAATTCGAACGCTACAGCAACGACCTGAAGGCACACGACCCGACGCCTGGCGTTGGGCTCTATCTGATCTGGTTCGGCTTGAACGACCTGGTGACAAACGGGCGTGATCCGGCAGACATGAAAGCGGTCGCGCGCCAGCTGAGCGGGATCTGCCAGCAGATCATCGCGATCGACAGCAATGCTGCAT
>DASZCB010000300.1:0-1542 GCA_035943575.1 Rhodanobacter sp.
AGGAGTCGAAATAGAAGCGCTTGAGGTATTCGCGCGGATTGCGCGGGTTGTCGGTGGCGACCAGATCCGGGCGCATCTTGAAGCCGTGCTCGATGCGGCCGATCGTGGACGGAAAACTGCCGCCGCCGTGGGCCAGCATCACGCGCAGTTTCGGCAGCCGCTCCAGCACGCCGCCGAACGCGAGACAGCAGGCAGCGCGTGCCTGCTCGGCCGGCATGCCGACCAGCCACGGCATCCAGTACTTGGGCATGCTCGACGCACCCATCATGTCCCACGGATGCACCAGCACCGCGGCGCCGAGATCGGCGGCCGCCTCGAAGAACGGAAACAGCTCTGGCGCATCCAGGTTCCAGTCGCCGCAATGCGAACCGATCTGCACGCCCTGCAGACCGAGCTCGTCGATGCAGCGTTCCAGTTCGCGGATCGCCAGCTCCGGCGCTTGCAGCGGCACCGTGCCAATGCCGGCGTAATGGCGCGGATAATCGCGGCACAGGCCTGCCATGTGGTTGTTCAGATGGCGGTGCAACTCCAGCGCCTGATGGCCAGGTGCCCAGTACGAGAACAGTACCGGCACGGTGGAAATCACCTGCACGTCGACGCCGAAACGTGCGTAGTCGTCGATGCGCGTCTGCGGATCGAAGGCCGAATCCCATACTTCGCGGAAGAAGCGGCTGTCCTTGTAGATGCGGTGGCGCCCATCGGTATGCGTCATCACCGGAAAGCGATCGTCGCCGTACTTGGCCGCCAGATTAGGCCAGTCACGAGGCAGGATGTGCGCGTGGGAATCGATCTTGAGCATCCGCGCAGTGTAAAACCTCTGCGCGCCGGCGTCGCGTTGCGGGGGACAGGGAAGCTGCATTGCACTCCGCCGTACCCTCATCTTCGTCAAAAAAGACGGCGGCTGCGACAGAATGCTCTGCCGTGGCCGCCGCGGGCACTTCCCTGATGCGACTTCCACTTGATCAGAACGTGATGGTGAGGCTCATTCGTGCGCCCTGGTCCTGCACACCGCTGGCGAACTGGCCGAGGTAGCTGACATCCACGGTGACGTTCTTCGCCAGCTTGCCGGTTCCGATTACCCTTGCGTCGCGAAAGCCGGGGCAGGTTGCGCCTGGCTGCGTCCGGCCACGTGGGCCAGCGTGTCCACGTTGTCGACCAGCCGGTCGCTGATCCGTGCCAGCAGTTCGGCAGCGGCAGGGTCTTCGCCCCCGCGCATCAGCACCACCAGCCCGCGTTGCTGCGCGCGCAGATCCGGCAACGCATCCAGCGCATGTTGTTCGCGCAGCGCGGTGGCAACCATCTGCAAGGCGTTCGCAGTGAGCTCGACAAAATCCCGGATGTCGGCTTGCGCGGGCAAGGTCGAGATATCGTCGATCAACGCTTCCAGTGTCATCGCGGTGCGTGCCAGGCGGTTGCCGTTGGCGAACAGCGCGCGCGCCAACGCCAGTAGTTCCGGCGGCGTGGCTGGCTCGGTACGCATGCGGTCGATCGAGGCTTGCGCGTTGATGCGTGCAGTGCGCGCCGCGGTACGTGTTTCGCGAT
>DASZCB010000301.1:0-10446 GCA_035943575.1 Rhodanobacter sp.
TTCTTCCAGCAAGCCGGCGGCCATCGCCTGTGCCTTCTTCGCGTCGTGGATCATCACCGGCACGATCGGATGCACCCCTGGCTTGATTTCGAAGCCGGCCGCGCTCATCCGTTCGCGGAAGTAGCGGGTGTTTTCCTTGAGCACATTGCGCAGGTCGCCGGCGCTGCCGAGCATGTCGAACACCTTGATCGCGGCGGCGACCACGTGCGGCGGCAGCGAATTGGAAAACAGATACGGACGTGAGCGCTGGCGCAGCATCTCGATCACTTCCTTGCGGCCGGTGGTGAAGCCGCCGAGCGCGCCACCGAGCGCCTTGCCCAGCGTACCGGTGAAGATGTCGATCTTGTCCATCACGCCATGCACTTCGGCAGCGCCGCGGCCGGTGTCGCCGAGAAAGCCGGTGCAATGGCATTCGTCGATATGCACCAGCGCGTTGTATTTCGCGGCCAGCGCGGTGATCTGATCCAGCGGCGCGATGAAGCCATCCATCGAGAACGTGCCGTCGGAGGTGATCAGCTTGGTACGTGCGCCGGCCGCATCGGCGGCCTGCAGCTGCTTCTCCAGATCGGCCATGTCGCTGTTCGCGTAGCGGAAGCGCTTGGCCTTGCACAGGCGGATGCCGTCGATGATCGAGGCGTGGTTCAACGCGTCGGAGATGACTGCATCCTCTTCGCCCAGCAACGGCTCGAACAGGCCGCCGTTGGCGTCGAAGCAGGCGGCGTAGAGGATGGTGTCCTCGGTGCCGAAGAACGCGGCGATCTTCGCTTCCAGTTGCTTGTGCAGATCCTGCGTGCCACAGATGAAACGCACACTGGCCATGCCGAAGCCATGTGTGTCCAGCGCGTCCTTCGCCGCCTGGATCACCTCGGCGTTGTCGGCCAGGCCAAGATAATTGTTGGCGCAGAAGTTCAGCACCTTGCGGCCGTCTTCCAGCGTGATCTCGGCGGACTGCGGCGAGGTGATGATGCGCTCGGCCTTGAACAGGCCTTGCTCGCGGATGGATTCGAGTTCGCTGGCGAAGCGCGATTGGCCGGTGTAGCTCATGGGGAAATTCCAGCTGGGACAAAGCGACATTTTGAGCCTTCGCGGGCACGCTGTGAACCGCTGGGCTAAAACAGGGGAATAGGCGGTGAGGCGCGGCGGTGCAGAAGCCCTGTGCTCAGGCGCCGGTCGATGGATCTTCGCTTTGTCGGCGATGGCATGCGGGGCGGGGCGATGAAGCCATCCCTGCGTCCCCGCGACCTCAATCTCTCATCCGCCATGCAAGCCGAAATCCACACGTGTCGTCTTGCCCTTGTCGTCGATGCCCTCGGCGGTGAGCTTGGGGTCTTTAACCGAAACGCGCTTGTCGTCGACCTTGCCGTGGAATCCGGCCTGTACGGCGGCGGCACGACGGTCGGCCAGGTCGTGCATGGCCTTGGTATCCACCGGCACGTTGGTTTCCATCAGACTGCGCATTTCGTCAGGCTCAAGCGATTTGTTGAGGCCGATGAGGTTGTGCGGCTTGGTTACGTCGGCATGCTTGTAGGCGCGCTTGAGGTAGTGCTCATACTCGTCCGGAGTGATCGATACCTCGGCCAGTGCGGCTGCGGAGGTATCAGCGTTCTTGCCGGACTGGTCGATCACCTTCTCCTTGCGCACCATTTCATCCACGCTCACCTTGCGCAGGCCGTCCTGATCCTTGGATGGATCCACGCGGCCGATGATGTCCAGGTTCAGCGATGTTTTCTGATTGAGCAGGCCGACGATCTTGCCCAGTCGTTCCTTCGCCGTCGCGTTGAGCACGGCGGAACCCGGTTCGAACTCTACATAGCCCAGATCTTCGTGATTGCCGCTGCCAAAGGCCGCACCGAGTAGCCGGAATGGCGCCGTAGCAGCCTTGGCGATCAGGTTGCCGATCGCGCGCCAGATCAAGCCACCCATGCTGAACTGCGGATCGTCTAGCGAGCCGGACACCGGTAAGTTCACATCGATGTTGCCCTGGATGTCCTTGAGCAGCGCCACGGCCAGCTTCACCGGCAGGTGAGAAATACCCGGGCTTTCCATGCGGTCGCCGAAGGTCAGCTGGGTGATGAAGATGTGGTTATCGGCATTGAGCTTGCCTTGATCCAGCAGGTAGTGCACATCGACGGTGAGCTTGCCTTCGGTAATCGGGTAGCCCGTGTATTTGGTGGAATATGCACTGAGCCGGGTCAGTTCCACCTCGTTGGCCTTGCCCTTGATATCCAGGAAAGCCACCGGCGCCAGCGGGTTGATGGTGCCGTCGATATCCACTGGCGAGTTGTCGTCCAATTGGGCTTGCACGGCCAGGTTGGCCGGTGGGCCGCCGGCGGCGGTACCGAATGCGCCGATCTTGCCGGTGAGCCTGGTGAGGTTGGCGGTGTAGTTCGGCTTGATGAAGTTGTCGGAGTAGTTGAGCTGGCCGTTCACCAGGGTGATCTGGCCGATGCGGATATCCGCCGTCGGTGCGGCTGGCACCATCGGCGTCGTTGCTGCGGCTGGCGCCTGTGGTTTGGGTGCCGCGGGCGCGACGGGAGCGTTGTTCGCGGCGCGGGTCACCGACACCGGCGCAGCCTCGTTCTTGGCCACCACGTCCGACAGGTTTATCCGGCCATTCGCATTGATGATCATGCGGGCGTAGAAGGATCGCAGTACCAGGCTGCCGACATGCATGCGGGGCGTGCCGCTACCGTAGTTCACGTCGATGTTGGCGGCGGACAGCGCGCTCCAGCGCATGAAATCGTCGCCAGTCAGCTTGTCCTGCACGCGCACCTGTTCAAGCGCGGCGTCGCCCTTGAAGGCGAGCCTGGGTTCCGCACTCCGGCCGTCGTAGTGCAGCTTGCCCTTGCCGCTGATGCGGGCACTGGAAATCGTTACGTTGAGCGGCACGCTGATGTACGGCTCGAAGTTGGCGATGTCCAGCTGCTTGGTGGTGAGGTCCAGATCGGCCAGCGTGGGCAGGGGCTGCAGTTTGCCCGAGATGGCAAAGCTGCCTTTGTCGACACGGCCTTCCAGCTTCATCTCGCGCGGTTCGTTGAGCTTGTCGCTGATGTTTTCGATGCTGCCCTTGAGCGACTGCATCGCGACCTTGGCCGGTGTGCCGGTGGCAAGGTCGGTGAAGCGGAGCGTGCCATTTTCAACGCCCAGGTGCGCGACGCTCCAGTGCCATGGCGGTCCACTGTCGGCAGGAGCCTTGTGCGATGCATTCTTGGCGGCGAACAGGTCGGTCAGGCTGATGGATTTGTTGCTGTTGCGCCGTACGTCCAACTGCAAGTCAGTGGCGATAACATTGCCTAACTGCGCCTGGTGGCTGGCAAGGTCGACTTGGGTGATATCTGCTTCCAGCTTGGTCCAGGCCACCGGCGCGCCTTGACCCTTGAACTGCGGTTGCAGCGCGAAATCGGTAGCCGTGGCATGCGCACCGGCCAGGTGCACATTGACCGCCTTGCTCCAATCAAGCTGCACCTGGCCGGTGGCATCGAGCTTGCCCTTGGTAACGCGCGCGGCAACCGAAGGGTCCGCGACCGTCTGCAGCGGCACCATGCCCACCTGCTTGAGGCCAAGCGCCGCATCAAGCTTGGCCGCTGCGAGATCCATGGTGCCCTTGGCGCTGAGGTCACCGCCGTAGAGCTGCGCAGCGAGGTCGAGCCGGGCCGGCGGCGCAGGCAGCATGCTCAGGCCCAGCAGGTTGCCGTGCAGATCGGCGAGATCCAGCTTGCCCTGGTTGGCATCGGTGTAGTGCACGGCGCTGCCGGTCAGCGTCATGGAGGCGATATGCAGGTCGGTGGGCGGCGACTTCTTATTTGCTTCAGTCGGGGCGGGCGCGCTGGTCAGCGTGTCGAAATTGCTGTGGCCACCCGCGCTTTGCGTGTAATAGACCTGCGTCTGATCGAGCTTCAGCGCACCCAGGCGGTAACGCGACACCAGCGGCTGCACGTCGACGAGTTCGGCCGTTCCGTGCCCGAGTTTGGCCACGGGCTCGCCGTGGCTGCTGTTGAGCGTGAAGTCATCCAGTTGCACGTTGCCGGTGAGTTGCAGTTGCGGGGTGGGCTGCGTCTGCACGAAATGCAGCTCCAGCTTGCCGCTCAGCTGGCCCTGCGGGATCGCTACCGGCAAAGATGTGGGTACATAGCCCAGGTAACGGGGCAGGTCGAAATGGTCGAGCTGGAAGCCGATGCTCGACTCCCGGTTGTTGGCGAATGGTTTGGTCTTGCCTCCGATGCGCACCGGGCTGCCGTCCACGCGCATGGCCAGCAACGGCTGCACGAAGACGTCGGTGTCGCTGGGCAGGTTGGCGATGAACGGAATGCCCAGTTCCAGTTGTTCGACATGGTGACTGGCCTTCGTCACTTGATCGTCGAATTGGATATCGCCGTTGTGCACACTGATATTGGACAGCGCAAAGCGTGTCGGCGGTGCGTTCGGGTCCGACGGCTTGGAAGCGTAGCGATCGATCAGGTCGGTGAAATTGAACTGCTGGTCGGCGGTGCGGGCGATGTGGATCCGCGGGTGCTGCAGGGCGAGTTCGTCCAATACCGGCGCCATGCGGAACAGCGACGTCCATGACGTGTTGATGGTCAACCGGTCGATGTCGACGAAGGCCGACTTGCCGTCCTTGTTGCCGATGTGCAGCTGATCCAGGTCGAGCTTGAGCGTATAGGGATTGAGGTGCACCCCGCCCAGAGTCACCGGGCGGCTCAGCGCGGCGCTGGCGCGCGACTCGATTTGCCCCTTGATGATCGACGGCGCAGCGAAGAAGCCAAGCAGGCCGAAGATCACCAGCACGATGGCCAGGATCAGCAGTGTCTTGCGTACGCGATGGGAGTGATAGACGGCAAGCGCTCGCTCGCGTCCAGCGGCTAGATGGGGATTGCCGAAAAGATCAGCCATACCGACGATGCTCCGATGACGTCGCGTACCGACCGTGCGCGGCCCGGAGGCCTGACACCTTCACAATCCCGGCGATTCTGTCGGCCGCCCTAGGCGGCAGTGTACTAGGGCAGCCGATATTTCAGAGTGCATTCTCCGATGGAAGAGACATGCTGCGACAGGTTTTGCTCAGGTCCAGGAACAGACGACTTTGCCGCATTGTCCGGCGTCCATCAGGTCGAAGCCCTTCTGGAAGTCGTCGATCGCGATCTGATGGGTGAGCACCTTCTGCAGCGGGAAACCGGTCAGTACCATCTGGGTCATCTTGTACCAGGTCTCGTACATGCGTCGGCCGTAGATGCCCTGCAGGGTGAGGCCCTTGAAGATCACCTTGTCCCAGTCGATGCCGGCGCCGCGCGGCATGATGCCGAGCATGGCGATCTTGCCGCCGTGGTACATGCACTCGAGCATGTCGCCGAACGCACGCGGATTGCCGCTCATCTCCAGGCCGACGTCGAAGCCTTCGATGTGCAGATCCTTCACGGTGTCCTTCAGCGACTGCTTGGATACGTTGACCACCCGTGTCGCGCCCATGTCGGCGGCCAGCTTGAGGCGGTAGTCGTTGACGTCGGTGACGACCACGTTGCGCGCGCCGACGTGCTTGCAGATGCCGGCGGCGATGATGCCGATCGGGCCGGCGCCGGTGATCAGCACGTCCTCGCCGATCAGGTCGAATTCCAGCGCGCAGTGCGCGGCGTTGCCGTACGGGTCGAAGAACGCGGCCAGCTCGGACGGAATCTGGTCTGGGATCGGCCACAGGTTCGAGGCCGGCATGGTCATGTATTCGGCGAACGCGCCGTTGCGGTTCACGCCGATGCCGATCGTGTTCGGGCACAGGTGCTGGCGACCGGCGCGGCAGTTGCGGCAATGGCCGCAAACGATATGGCCTTCGGCGGAGACGCGATCACCGATCTTGTAGCCGGTCACGCCTGGGCCGATCTCGACGATGCGGCCGACGAATTCGTGACCGATGGTGAGGCCGGGCTTGATCGTGCGCTGGCTCCACTCGTCCCATTTGTAGATGTGCAGGTCGGTGCCGCAGATGGCGGTCTTCTCCATCTTGATCAGCACTTCGTTCGGGCCGACCACCGGCATCGGCACCTCTTCCATCCAGATGCCCTGTTCGGGCTTGCGCTTGACCAGGGCTTTCATCATCTGCGACATGGGGAATCCATAGGTTGACCCGCGCTGCGGGCAGGGAGGCGGCAATTATAGAACCAGCCAGGTGTTTGGCTGTGGCTTAGGTCAACCTCGCTGGCTGCGTGACACCACGCCCTCTACACTTTCCCGATGCCGATCAACACCCGCCCCCTCGCCATCTTCCTGATGGGCCCCACCGCCTCCGGCAAGACCGCGCTGGCGTGCGAGCTGAGCGATCACTTTCCGCTGGATCTGGTCAGCGTGGATTCGGCGCTGGTCTATCGCGGCATGGACATCGGCACCGCGAAACCCGACGCGGCGACGCTGGCGCGCTATCCGCATGCGTTGATCGACATCCGCGATCCGGCTCAGCCGTATTCGGCGGCGGATTTCCGCGCCGACGCGCTGCCGGTGATGCAACAGATCAGCGCGCAGGGCAGGGTGCCGCTGCTGGTCGGAGGTACCGGGCTGTATTTCCGCGCGTTGCAGCAAGGCTTGTCTGATTTGCCGGAAGCCAATCCGGCGGTCCGCGCACGACTTTCCGCGGAAGCGGAGCAGGTGGGCTGGCCAGTCATGCATGCACGACTGGCGCAGGTGGATCCGCTTGCGGCCGCACGGATCGGCTGCAACGATGCACAGCGCCTGCAGCGTGCGCTGGAAGTGATCGAGCTGACCGGTCGGCCGCTCTCCGAATTGCAACGCGGCGGCGCCGCGACGCACTTCCCGTGGCGCGTGCTCAAGCTGGCGCTCCTGCCGGCGGATCGTGGCGTGCTGCATGAACGCATCGCGCAGCGTTTCGACACCATGTTGGCAGCGGGTTTTCTCGACGAGGTGTGTACGTTGCGTGCACGCGGCGACCTGCATGCGGAGCTGCCGGCCATCCGCGCGGTCGGCTACCGGCAGGCGTGGGAACACCTGGACGGCGTGACTGACGCGGCGGAATTCCGCGACCGCGCCATCTTCGCCACCCGCCAGCTCGCCAAGCGGCAGATCACCTGGCTGCGCAGCGACGTCGGCGCCCGCCTGTTCGACCCGGATCAGCCCGGTGTTACCGCTCGCGCCGTCGATGCCGTGCAGCTGTTCCTTGGCGCTATCGGCTCGTCGGTCGTGCAATAACGCCGATCCCCAGCATCGGCTCGCGTCGCCAGCGTGATCCAGCGCACTGGCGCGGCGCAAAAATCTCCTTTCATCAAGTATTTGAAAGCAGCTAACATCGCCGTCATGTTGGGCCGGGGCGCCTTTGGCGTTTTTTCCCGGACCTGTCCGTGGCAAGGGGAGAACAAGAAATGTCGAAGGGGCAATCTTTGCAAGATCCGTTTTTGAATGCGCTTCGGCGCGAGCGCGTGCCGGTCGCCATCTATCTGGTCAACGGTATCAAGCTGCAGGGGACGGTCGAGTCGTTCGATCAATTTGTGGTGCTGTTGCGCAACCAGGTCAGCCAGATGGTCTACAAACACGCCATCTCCACCGTGGTACCGAGCCGCAATGTGCGTATCGGCAATGGCCACGACGGTAATGAAGGCCATGAAGGTCACGACGCACCGGCATCCGCCGACGCGGACGCTTGATAGACGGGGTATTCGCCCGCATGAAGTGGGTCTGCTCCTGAAGGATCGTACCCACTAGTGTTCGATAGAAAAGAGAAAGGCGATCGCGCCGTGCTCGTCCTGCCGCATTCCCGCGGCGAAGGCGATACCGCGCGCCGTGCCGAGGAATTCGCCGAGCTGGTGAAGTCCGCCGGTGCCGAAGTGCTGGGTGTGGTCACGGCCCGCGTCGAGGGTCCCAACCCGCGCTACTACATCGGTAGCGGCAAGGCGGACGAAGTCGCCGAGGCGGCACGCGCGCTGGCGGCCGACGTGGTGCTGGTCGACCACGTGCTGACACCGGTGCAGGAGCGTAATCTCGAAAAGCATCTCGGCATCCGCGTGGTCGATCGCGCGGGGCTGATCCTGGACATTTTCGCCCAGCGTGCGCGCTCGCACGAGGGCAAGCTGGAAGTGGAGCTGGCCCAGCTCAAGCACCTGGCCACTCGGCTGGTGCGCGGCTGGACCCATCTGGACGCCCAGCGAGGCGGCGCCATCGGCAACCGCGGCCCCGGCGAAACCCAGCTGGAAACCGACCGTCGGCTGATCGGCGTGCGCGTGAAGATGCTGACCAAGCGGCTGGAGAAAGTGCAGATCCAGCGCGGCCAGCAACGTCGCTCGCGCTTGCGCAACATCGTGCCCCAGGTGGCACTGGTCGGTTACACCAACGCCGGCAAGTCGACCCTGTTCAATGCGCTGACCACCGGCGACGTCTACGCCGCCGACCTGCTGTTCGCCACGCTCGACCCGACCGTGCGCAAGCTGGAAAACCTCAGCTGCGGTCCGGCCGTGCTTGCCGACACGGTCGGTTTCATCCGCGAGCTGCCGCACGATCTGGTCGCTGCGTTCCGCGCCACCCTGGCCGAAGCGCACGATGCCGATCTGCTGCTCCACGTCAGCGACGCCGCCGACGAGGAGCGTGAGCGCCTGCACCGCGTGGTCGACAACGTGCTGGAGGAAATCGACGCCGGCGACATACCGCAGCTGCACATCATGAACAAGATCGATCTGGCCGGTGCCGAGCCGCGCATCGACCGTGATGCTGCCGGTAAGCCCGTGCGGGTCTGGCTTTCCGCCGCCACCGGCGTCGGCCTCGACCTGCTGCGCCAGGCACTGGGCGAACTGCTCGGCGGCGAACGGGTGCAGTCCGATCTGCAGTTGCCGTTGTCGGCCGGGCGGCTGCATGCGCGGCTGAGGGCGGCGGGCGCGATCAGCGGCGAGACGGTGGACGAGCATGGCTGGCAGCTGCGTATCGACGCGCCGCGCAGCGTGATCGCACCGCTCAGTGGTGGCGACGCCACCGAAACCCGGCTGCTGCGCGAGCTGCTCGCCGTGGCGGAATGAGGCGCCGGCTCTGCTAGAATATCCAGTGTTTGTGCGGCCGCTTTCCATCAGGCCGCACACCCCATCGACAGCTCAGGCTGAATCTCATGTGCAACCCGGTGCCAGACATGTCCCGGCCGGGGTTGCCGGCCTCCGACGGCCTCAAGGAGACTGACAGTGGCATGGAATGAACCCGGCAAAAACGGGCAGAACGATCCGTGGAACAGGAAGCGTCCGTCCGGCAAATCGCCGTTGGACGACCTGCTCAACAACGCGAAGAACCATCTGGGCAAGCTGGGTCAGGGTCCCGGCAGCATCCTCACCGCCGTGCTGGTGCTGATGGTGGTCGGCTTGCTGCTCAGCAGCTACACCATCATCGGCGCACGGCAGGCTGGCGTAGTGCTGCGCTTCGGCCAGTACTCGCGCACGCTGGCGCCGGGCTTCCACCTGAAGCTGCCGCAGCCGATCGAGTCGGTCAGCAAGGTCGAGGCCACGCGGATCCGCTCGGTCACCGACAAGGTGGCCATGCTGACCAAGGACGAAAATATCATCACCATCGATTTCACCGTGCAGTACCAGGTGGACGATTCGCGCAAATACCTGTTCTCGCTGAATGACCCGGACGGCACCATCGGCGCCGCGGCCGAGGCTGCGGTGCGCTCGGTGATCGGCAGCAGCGACATGGACCAGATCCTGTCCGCCGCCGGCGCGAGCTTGGTCAGCGAGGCCCAAGTGACCTTGCAGAAGACGCTGGACGGCTACGATTCCGGCCTGCGCGTCACCGAGGTCAGCTTCCAGAACGTGTCCCCGCCGAACGAGGTGAAGGACGCCTTCGACGACGTCAACAACGCCCGCGAAGACAAGCAGAGCATCGAGAACGGCGCCCTGGCGTACGCCAGCAAGGTCGTGCCGGTGGCGCGCGGCGACGCTGCGCGCATCGCGGCCGAGGCGGCCGGCTACAAGGCCGAGCGGATCGCTCGCGCGCAAGGCGACACGACCGGCTTCAACCTGATCCTGGCCGAGTACAAGACCGCCCCGGAAGTCACCCGCAAGCGCCTGTGGCTGGAAATGATGGAGCAGGTGATGGCGGACAACCCCAAGGTGATCGACGGCTCCGATGGCCGCAACATCATCAACCTGCCGCCGCTGCAGGGCGCCGCGGCTGCTGGCTCTGCCACGGTCGGTGCGATCGTGCCGGCACCGGCGCCGGCCTCTGCGCCGGCCGCCGGCAACGCGGCCGACAAGGGGACGCAGCCATGATGAAGATCACTTCCGCCGTCATCGCGCTCCTGCTCATCCTGCTCGGCCTCAACAGCATGTTCGTGGTCAGCGAAGGGCATAGCGCCTTGCTGCTGCAGTTTGGCCGCATCGTGCACACCGACTACCAGCCGGGGCTGCACTTCAAGCTGCCGGTAATCCAGCAGGTGATGGACTTCGACAAGCGCATCCTGTCGCTGGATGCGCCGCCGGA
>DASZCB010000302.1:0-2495 GCA_035943575.1 Rhodanobacter sp.
ACATCCACCTGGGACATATCCATGAACACGCTGACTACTGAACTTGAATCCTCCACCAGGCGAAAATGGCTCGTGACGCTGGTCGGACTGGCGCTCGCACTGGGCGTTGCCTGCCTTCCCATCGGCGACTGGGACCATGAGTTCGCGGGCATTGGGCATCTGATCGGCAATGAGGCCATCTGGTGGATCTACGTCGCCGTTGTCCTGTGGTATGTCCGCAAGAGAGAGTACCGGCCGCTGTCGTCGATCGGGTTTCGAACGCCCGGCATGAAGAATATCGCACTGGGCATGGGTGCCGGCCTGCTTATCACTGCCGTTCTTGGGGCAATGTATATCGTTGTCCTGCCCGCACTTCATCTGAATGATTCGGTGGCCTCCACAACCAACGCCGGCGCGTTGATGGCCACTCCGTTCTGGTGGCGATTCATCTCGACGATACGTGCCGCCGTCACCGAGGAAGTCCTGTTCCGTGGCTACGCCCTGGAGCGTATCGAAGAACTGTCAGGAAGCCGGATCGTCGCCGTGGCGGTTTCCTGCGCCGTCTTCACCCTCGCCCACGTGAGCAGCTGGGGCTGGAGCCACGAACTGATCGTGGCTGTCGGTGGCCTGGCGTTTTCGCTGTTGTACCTGTGGCGGCGCAACCTGTGGGTAAACATCATTGCGCACTTCATCGTGGACGCCATGTCGGTCCTCGCCTGAGTGCCCAATGAGGAAGGTTGCCGTCAGCCATTCCAACGTAGCTCGCTGCTCCGGAGTTATTGCTGAAGAGTCAAAGGCAACCTTTAAATCATTTGACAATATCTTGTAAGCGCCTTTTCATGGCATGTAGAGAAAGCGCTGCCATAGCTATGATGACGATCATCCCGGTGCTCCCCTCTGGCCCTGCAGTTCCACCGCTTAACCAGTCGTTGCCCTGAGGCGTCGCTTCAAGGAGACGAC
Organism: Rhodanobacter sp.; assembly: GCA_035943575.1. Taxonomy (GTDB): domain Bacteria; phylum Pseudomonadota; class Gammaproteobacteria; order Xanthomonadales; family Rhodanobacteraceae; genus Rhodanobacter. Next base: position 940 of record DASZCB010000302.1, read on the forward strand.
CTGCGGCGAGTATTCCGCTATCTGCCGCCCCAAACAGCCATGACTCACCCCAGTTCCATGCCGCGTGAAAGCCGATTGCCCACCAGAGCGATCCGGTCTGGTACACACTCGCCGCGAACACGAGTGCGAGCAGCACTCCGTTGAGAGCAGCGACGCGTGACTCACCATCATTGCCAAGATGCAACAAGCCAAACACGAGCGACGTAACTATCGCCGCGCCCCGCGCACCGATAACGCGGGATAGTGCCGCTAGTGGGTACCCTCGAAAAAGCATCTCCTCTGCAAGCGCGACGAGACCATAACCTGCGGCCCAGATCCCGGCGTACAGGACAGCGCTTGAAACTGGCTGCACAGCGAGGTGCAAAGTGAGCGAGCCCGTGCCGCGGAGGCCCAGCATTAGCGCGGCAATCGCAAGAAAGCCTGTCGCTGCGCCGATCACAGCCCGGCGAACAGCGCTTCGATCGCGGAGCCCGTAGTCGAGCACCGACACAAGTTCGAGTCGGGACATCAACGCAGTCGCACCCAGAACGATGAGGGCCAGAATGAAAGTACCGACGATACTCACCGGGTATTCTTCCGGCCCCGAGCCGTGAAAATGTACGCCGAAAGCTCGTAGCAACGCACTCACCGCAATGAAAGCGCCAAGGACTACCGCTGCGAAGGTAACGACGTGCAGCGCACCACGAAGCCGATTTGCTTGCTTAGTTGCAGGAACTTTCACGCCGATGCTCCATTCGCAGACTGTAGGTTAAGGGCACGCGAGGGCGGCCTATTCGGGATTTACCTCGGCGTGGCTCGTAAAAGGCTTCACAGTCCCGAACTTTCCAGCCTGGTAGTCCGCGGTGACCTGCTCAATTTCTTCGCGACTATTCATGACGAAAGGACCCGCCTGCACGATCGGCTCGTTGATTGCCGGGCCAGCAATCGCGACAAACCTCACCTCGCCGGTTGAAGCATGCAGCTCTATCGTTCCGGCCGCTTCGGCCGAGACAGCGATGGCTGCGCCCGATGGCAGTTCTGTCCACTGATCGATTTCCGATGCGCCGAGCTCGCGCGCCGTCAGACTCCCGTGGTGGGCATAGAGCCACAGATTCCAGCCGACCGGCAGTGGCAGATTGATACGAGCGTCGGCATCCAGCCGACCGTCCACGATAAGAATAGGTTCCGGGGTAAGCAGTGGAGACGTTTGGCCATCCAAGGAACCGGCCAGCACGCGCAGGCGTGCGCCAGGGCCTTCGATCACGGGAGCGTCGCCGGCCCGCACCAGCATCGTCGCCGGCTCGATGCGCTTCAGGCGCTTCGGCAGGTTGACGAACAGCTGCAGGCCGTTCAGCCGTGCATGTTCGCCTTCCGGCTGTTGCGTATGCACGATGCCCTTGCCGGCCACCGTCCAGTGCAGGTCACCGGGTTCGATGCAGTGGTCGTTGTGCACGCTGTCGTGGCTGCTCATCCAACCCTGGGTGTCTTCAAACAACACGGTCACTGCCGACATGCCAGCATGTGGATGCAGTTCGAAGGTCGGACCGGTCATCACAAAATGATCGGCCAGCACCAAC
>DASZCB010000303.1:0-3666 GCA_035943575.1 Rhodanobacter sp.
GCCGCCTGGGGGTACGCTCAGGCCGGCCGGGATGCCCAGTTCAAGTCCGCTAGCTTGTTCGCGCAACGCATAACTGAGCTCGCCGTACGGTGTGCGTAGTCTTTCGATGCCGACACCCTGCCCCTGCAGCCACGCGGCAGGAATGCCGGCGGCCAGCACCAGCGCATGATCACGTCCGCGCAGGTAGGCGAACATGTCGTAGACCGAGCGCAGGAAATCCGAGGCGATCCACGCATGCGGCATGTCACCGACGAAGCGCGGCTTGCGCGGATCACGGCCAACCACCTCGGCCCACTGGTTCCACGCCACGGGGCGTCGGTCGGCCATGAAGAAGGCCAGCAGCTGCGGCACGCGCTCGCGCCAGCCCAGTCGTACGAAAGCCGCCACGTTGCGCCATTCGTACGGGGTGTAGTCGTCCCACGTCTTCGCACCATCGCGGCGCGCCACGAAGCCCTGCCAGTAACGCTCGAAGGTCTGCCGCAGCAGCGCCGGCGGTAGCCAGTCCTGCGCGTCGCCGGGCGACAGCGCAATGGTGGTGGAGGTCGGATCGAAGTCGCCCAGTTCGGCGGCGCCAGGAACGAAGTCGATGCCGTGCTGCTGCACTGCCGCGAGGATCGATGCGTGCAGGTCGGCGCGAAACTGATCGCGGGAGCGGGTGTAGCGCGAGGCTTCGTCGGCGTGGCCGAGCGCTGTCGCCAGCCGCACCGCATCGTCGTAACCGGCCAGCGACCAAAAATCGTCCCAGTACGAATGCATCGGTTTGGCCGAATAACCTTCATGGCTGATCGAGGCCGGCATCAATCCATACAGCGCATCGGTCTGATGAGTCTTTGTACGTACGCTCGCCCGTAGCTGGTCCATATAGGCGACGGTGCGTTCGATCCGCGGCCACAGCTTTTGCAGGCCGGCGCGGTCGTGGCTGTAACGCCACCATTCGGCGATTGCAAAAATCAGCTCGCCCACGCTGTCATTTTCAGGCACCGGATCGGAGCCGCGTGCGTCGACGCAGCACGGTACCTTGCCGTTGCTGAACTGGTGTGGCGCGTACCACTGCACGAACTCACCGGCGGCATCGGCGTGGCCGCTGCGCAGCAGCGCCTCGGTCATCATCGCGCCGTCGCGGATCCAGGTGCGCGCGTACGAGCGGGTGCCCGGTTGCAGCGCAGGGCCATCGCGCGACATCAGCATCTGTGCCTGCGCACTGCGTGCGGTGTCGGCAAGCGTCTGTTGTGCCGCTGGCAGTTGCAAGCTCACGCGGTTGAGCTTTTCGCGCCATGCGGCGGCGACCTGCTCGCGTTGTTGTTGCAGCCAGGTGGTTGCATTGTTCGGTGGCGCGAACGGCTGGCCTTCCCCCGGCACCACCAACCCCAACGTAACGCTGGCATGCGCCGGCACGGTCAGCCGATACAACAGCGCACCTTGCGCATGGCCGATCTCGTTGTGCAACGAAGTGACGCGCGGTTGTTCGCCGCTGGCCAGTCGTTGCGGCAGCGTATCGGTGTCATCGGCGCTGGCGACGAAAGCGGCGGGCTGCTGCAGCGGCACGACGCGCAACTGGTGATTGACTTGCAGCGTTTGACCGTCCCATGCAAGGTCCTGGACTGGGCTGATACCGCCGGGCGTATTGAGGAACTGGGTGGGCGGGTTGACCTGGAACGGACGCACCAGCAGCGCCAGCGTGAGTGAGCGCTGTTGCGCGCCGTCGTTGTGCAGGCGGTATTGCAACAGCAAGGCGGGGTGCGCCGGCGTGCCGTTGGCGAACACGCTGGTATCCAGCCCGAGTTCGCCTGACTGCCAGTGCACCGTCGGCATCGGCAGATAGCCGTCGAGCAGGCTCTGTGTGGTCTTCACCGTGGCCCAGTCGGTCAGCCGCTGACCGTCCAGCAGTATCGGTTCGATCGACCAGCCGCCCCTGCGCACTTCCACCGCACCGTCTTCGGAGATCAAGGCCGAATGTTTCGCGCCGCCATCCACGCCGACAAGGGTCCAGTAACTCTGTTCGCCGGAAAAGCCACGTGGATACACGCCACGCGGCACTCGCTTCGCCTGCTTCTGGAGCAACGCGTTCGGTGTGGCAGCGGCGACTGTTGGTTCGTCCGCGGGGGCCGGCGGCAATGGCGTCAGCCGCAGATTGCTTACGCACAACTCGCCCTTGCCGCCCTGCCCGGCGTAAACAGTGAACTCTACCAAGCTGGTTTTCCGCAGCGTGCGATCGGTGGCCGGCCCCCACGCAGACTCGATATCGCGCCTGCGCGCGGTGATCGTCTGCCAGTCAGCGCCGGGCTGGAAATTCTCGCGGCGGTACCACCACACGTTGTCGCCGCTGGCGTCGATCAGCTTCAGCTGCAGGTCGTTCGGTGCCATCGCGCCGCGCACGTCGAACGACAGTGCGTAGTTGGCCGGGAAGGTGATCGGCAGCGTGCGGCGCAGGGTGGCGCCACCGGAGACGCCGTTGAAATTGAAATCCAGGCAAAGCGCGTTGCCGTTTCCGCCCGCGATTGGACGTAGCGAAGTGCTGATGTCGTCGGTGCCCGATGCCTGCCACGCTGCGGAATGGCTGAAGTCGTCCAGCAGCGTCGGCGCTCCGCCGGCCTGCGCGATCGCACCGAAGACAAGCAACAATGGAAAGAGAAGGGCGCGGCGCGGGCAGTGAACCACCATGTCAGCCCTTTACGCTGCCCAGCAGCAGCCCTTCGAGGTAGTAGCGCTGCATGGCCAAGAACAGCAGAAGCACCGGCAGCACGGTAATCACCGAACCGGCCATCATCAGTTCGCTGTCCTGCGAATGCTCGCGCGCCAGCGAGGCCAACCCGATCGGCAGCGTGTAATGTTCCTGCCCGGTCAGCACGATCAGCGGCCACATGAAGTCATTCCATGCGGCGAGGAACGTGAAGATCGCCAGCGTCACCATGATCGGCTTCAGCAGCGGCAGCACGATCTGTCCGAAGATGCGCCACTCGCCGGCGCCGTCGATGCGCGCGGCCTCCAGCAGCTCGTCGGGAATGCCGCGTGCGTACTGGCGCACCAGGAAAATCCCGAACACGGTCGCCATGCCAGGCACGATCACGCCGGCATAGCTGTTCACCAGTCCGATGTACTTCAGCAACAGGAACAGCGGCAGCATCGCGACCTGCGCCGGGATCACCAACGCACCGATCAGTGCCTGGAACAACTGCTCGCGGCCGGCAAAGCGTAGCTTGGCGAATGCGTAGCCGGCCATCAGGTTGAACGTCAGCGAGAGTGCGGTGATCGCGCTGGAAACCAGCAGACTGTTGAGCAGGTAGCGTCCCATGCCGGCATGCACGAACAACTCGCGATAATTGTCCATCGTGGGATGCACGGGCAGCAGCGGCGGCGGCAGCGCACTGGCACCACCCGCCGGCATGAACGACACCGACAGCATCCACAGCAGCGGAAACAATGCGATCACCGTGGCGCCCAACAGCAGGCCGTTGATCAGGGTCTTCGCCAGCCGCGGGTTCATGCCGGCTCTCCGTCGGCATGTTGCCCCCGGCGCGAGAGCTTCAGCATCAGCACCGTCACCACGAACATGATGACGAACAGCAGGAACGCCACCGCCGAGGCCGAGCCGAGGTTCCACCACTTGAAGCCTTCGTCGTACATCAGGTACAGCACGCTGGTGGTGCTCTGCAGCGGTCCGCCCTC
>DASZCB010000304.1:0-4772 GCA_035943575.1 Rhodanobacter sp.
CGAAGATGATGCCGTACAGGTCGAACGCCTCGCGCTCGAACCAGTTCACGCCCGGCCATACCAGGGTAAGCGACGGCACCACCGGCATGCTGTCGTCCGCGCAGAACACGCGCAAACGCAGACGGCGATTGTGTTCGATCGACAACAGATGGACCACCGCGGCGAAGCGGCGCGGCTCGTTGCCGTCACATGGGCGCCCGGCCCAGTCGAAACGCCCCATCGCCTGGCCTTCCACGCCACGCGAGAAACTCTCGCCGTCGGTGGTGTCGGTATCCCACTCGGTCTGGCCATAGCTGAGGTAGTCGACGCCGCACAGGTCGATCAGCTCGCTGAAACGGAAACCCGGCTCGTCACGCAGTGCGGTGGCCACCGCGATCAGGTCGGTAGCGGCCAGCTCGGCGGTGATTTCATTGCGCTGCGTGCTGATGGTCAGCGTGTCGCCGAATCGTGCAGCAAGGCGTTCGGCCAGCGAGGTCGCAGGTGTGTCGGACATATCGTGACCTCTACGAACGCGCGATGGTGCTGGTGCGACGGATCTTCTTCTGCAACTGCAGAATGCCGTGGATCAGCGCTTCGGCCGTGGGCGGGCAACCCGGCACGTAGATGTCCACCGGCACGATGCGATCGCAACCGCGCACCACCGAATAGGAATAGTGGTAGTAACCACCGCCGTTCGCACAGCTGCCCATCGAGATCACCCACTTCGGCTCGGGCATCTGGTCGTAGACCTTGCGCAGCGCCGGGGCCATCTTGTTGACCAGGGTACCGGCCACGATCATCACGTCGGACTGGCGCGGGCTTGGGCGGAAGATCACGCCATAGCGATCCAGATCCAGTCGCGCCGCGCCGGCGTGCATCATCTCGACTGCGCAGCAGGCCAGGCCGAACGTCATCGGCCACATCGAGCCGGTGCGCGCCCAGTTCATCAGCTCGTCCATGCGAGCGGTGGCAAAACCACGCTGAGCCATCGGGCTGTCGCCGGCCGGGCGAAGGATATCGTCGACCACATTCAACGGCTGCGGGTTGTGCATCACCCGACTGATGGAGTCCATCACTCCCATTCGAGTGCTCCCTTTTTCCACACGTAGGCGAAACCGATGACCAGCAACAAGAGGAACAGCCCCATCTCGATCAGCGCGGTCAGGCCGATCTGCTGGAACACCACCGCCCACGGAAACAGGAAGGCGATTTCCAGATCGAAAATGATGAACAGGATGGCAAGCAGGTAGTAGCGCACGTCGAAGCGCATGCGAGCATCTTCAAACGCCTCGAAGCCGCACTCGTACGGCGCAAGTTTTTCCGCCTCGGGACGGCTCGGGCCGACCAGAAGGCCGACTGCCAGCAACACCAGACCGAGGCCGGTGGCGACGCCGATGAACAACAGAACGGGCCAGTATTCGGCAAGCACGATGCAACTTACCTCCGCGCCATCAGGCGCATCAGTGACCGCGGGGACTAATCCAGTAACTCACGGTCCGGCGACTTCGATTCGGCAGGCCGACACGGCCATAGGCTGCTCAGCCACGCCTACAGGTCTGAAACCTGCAAGCACCCGATGTTTCGCGAGATGAGTTCGCGAATCTCGCCATTGTATCAGTGCATATGGGTACAACAAGCCTTGACGGCCGACAGCATGCGGATTAACGCCATGTGTCTCACATGGTGTGGGTGGAGCGCTCGGAGGTCAGCGTACCGGCGAGGATATTCTCGATCCGGCTGCGGGCGGCTTCGGCATCGCCCGATTCGTTGAAGTGGATACCGATGCCGGCAGTGCGGTTGCCCTGCGCACCAACCGGGCTGATCCAAACCACCTTGCCGACCACCGACAGCCGCTCGGTTTCCTCAGCCAGGGTCACCAGCAGCACTACTTCGTCGCCCAGCGAGTAGGACTGTGCGGTCGCCGCAAACAATCCGCCATGCTTGAGGAACGGCATGTACGCGTTGTACAGCGAAGCCGCATCCTTGATTTTCAGTGAAATGATGCCCTGACGGGCAGCTATGGGTTTCATGCTGGACTCCTGCCGGGCGCTCGAACCGCCCGATCAATGGCACCGATCTTAGATGTTGTGCTGCACCTGCACCACTGTAGCGGCACTCCGCATGTCGCATCCGTGCTTCACAACAACAATCTCAGCCGCCGTCAGGCTGGCCAGCCAGCAGTGACTGACGCTCGTTGACCAGGTTTCCCCATGATGCGGGGGGCACCCAGTCGGCGACCCAGCCCGGCACCGCCCCGGCCGGCATCGGCCGCGAAATCGAAAATCCCTGCAGTTGGTGACAACCCAGCGAAGCCAGCAGATCGCCTTGCGCCAACGTCTCGACGCCTTCGGCGATCACCGTCTTGGCCAACATGCGGGCCGTGGTGATGACGCCAGCCGCGATCGCCATGTTGCGCTCGTCGCTGAGAATGTCATGCACGAAGCTCTGGTCGAGCTTGATGTGCTCGATGTCGAGTTGCTGGATGTGGCTCAGCGAGGCGCTGCCGGTACCGAAATCGTCCAGTCCGACGCGGATGCCGCGCCGACGGCATTCCTCGATGACAACTTTCGCGCGTGAATGATCCATCGTGGGGCCGGTTTCGGTTACCTCGATGCCGAAGCCCACATCCATCACATCCGGGTAAGTCTCAAGCGCAGCGTCGATATCGGCGAAGAACGCGGGATGCAGCAGGTGGCGGGTGCTGATGTTGATCGAGACCGGAATCGAGACACCCGCCCGCATCCATGACTGGCAGCATTTCAGCGCCTCGTTCAGCACGTAGCGACCGATCGGCCGGGCCAACTGCGGGTCGTCCAGCACATGCATGAACTCGGCAGGCTCGATCAGTTCCCGCCCGGTGTCGTCCAGACGCAGCAGCGCCTCCATGCCGGCCACGCCATGCAGGCCGGGCAAGCCGTCGATGTAGACGATCGGCTGAAACAGCAGTTGCAGGCGCGATTGCTGCAGCGCCTGGGCAATCCGCTCGCGCATCGCCTGCAGTCGCAACTGCTCCAGCTCCATCGCCGGCTCGTACAGCGCACCACGGTCCTTGCCATCTTCCTTCGCTGCATACATCGCCAAGTCGGCGTGGCGAATCAAACCTTCGGCGTCGGACTCGTCCAGGGGAAACAGGGTCCAGCCGATGCTAGCGGACAGGTACATCTGCTCGCCCAACAGTTCGAACGGCGCCCGCAGTGCCTGCAGGATGCAGCGACTGATCACATCGAGCTGCTCGCGGCTGTCGAGGCCGGAGATCACCAGCGCGAATTCGTCGCCACCGAAGCGGGCCAGTACGTCAGCTTCGCGCAGCATGTCGAGGATCCGCGACGAAGCTTCCGCCAGCACGTGATCGCCGCCACCGTGTCCGATCGTGTCGTTGACGCTCTTGAAGCGGTCGAGATCGAGCACCCCGACGGCCAGCAACGAGTGCTGCCGCATGGCCCGCGTCCGCGCCTGCTCCAGCAACTCGAACAGCAGCCGCCGATTCGGCAGACCGGTCACCACATCGTAAAAGGCCAGCCGCTCGACCCGCGCCTCATGCAATTTTTGTTCGGTGATGTCGCGCTGATGCCACAACCGCCCCTGTGGCTTGCCATCGATGGTGATCGGGATGAAATCGCGCAGCAAGGTACGGCCACCCTTGATGGCGACCTCGTCGCCCTTGACCGCCTCGTTTCTGGCCAGGATGTCCTGGATCCTCTGCCACTCCCTGTCGGGATCCTCAAGCACCTGCTTCAGGCGCTCATAGACCGTGGCCGAGACCATGTTTTCCAGTTCGGAAGGCGCTTCGGACAACCCGAAGAGCGTGCAGAACGCCTCGTTAACGAACTTCACGCGGTTGTCTTCGGACATCACCAGCACACCGGAGTACTGGTTCGACAGCACCGTCTGGAAATGTTGCAGGTTGAATCGCAGATCCTGCTCGGCGATCACGCGCGCGGCACGGGCACGCTGCATCTGGATGCCCAGACCCAGCTCGACCGCCATTTCCGAAAAAACCTGAACCTCGATCGGCGTAAATGCATCCGTCTCCATCGCACCAATGACGAAAACGCCGATGATCGCCCCATCCACCCGCATGGGCAGCGCCAGCAACGTGCCCACACCTGACATCGTGATGCCGGTCGGCCAATCCGATGACCCTGGTTGGCCGACCTGTGGCTGCCCCGACAACAGCGCGATCGCGACAATGGCATCGACATGTGCGGCATCGGTCAGGCTCCATCGGGAATCCACTTCGATGTCATCGGCCATGCCATCGTGCGTGCACAGACGAAGGCTGCCCGCGGCGCCCTCTTCCAGCAGGCCGATCCCGCCGACCCGATAGCCGCCGATACGCCTCGCCACGCGGCAGGCATCGGCCAGCAAACTCGATTCGTCCACACTGTGCGTGACGACCTTGATCATCTCGCTGAGCAGCCGCAGCGCGCATCGCTGGCGCGCCTCATCCTGTACCGATTGCAGCAGCCGCGTGCGTTGTTCGTGTGCCTCCAACCCCAGCCCGATGCTGGCTGCAGCCTGTTGCAGCAACTCGATCATCCGCGCAGAAAAATAGCTGGCATGGGATGCCCGAATCACTAGCGCCGCGCACACCTCGCCGAACTTCAGCACCGGCACCGCGATCGAGGCCATAACCCCATGCCGGATATAAGCCGGCCGCAGCGCCTCCAGGCCCGCTGTGCGGCGGATATCCGCCTCCACCTGCGGCTCGCCCTGCCAGAACGCCGGCCGCGCCATCGAGAACGGAATGCGCTCCGGGTAGATGTCGGCCATACCGGGGGCTGTTTTCGCCG
>DASZCB010000305.1:0-3501 GCA_035943575.1 Rhodanobacter sp.
CGCTGTTCGGCATGGAAAGCTACTTCACGTCACGCAACGATACGTTCGTGGCCAAAGTCGGTAAGCATGAAATAAGCCAGAATGCTTTTCAGGAGCGGATCAACCAGTTGCGGCAGCAGGCCAGCGCCGAACAGGGTGAGCATTTCGATGCCAGCATTTTCGAGAAGCCCGAAATAAAGCAGCGCATTCTGGACGGGATGATCGACGAGCAGTTGCTGCAGCAGGCGAATGCCGACTGGGGCATGCGTGTATCGGACCAGTCCGTGCGCGACTACATCGCGGGCACTCCTGCGTTTCAGGTCAACGGCCAGTTTGACGTGACCAGCTACCGCGGATGGCTTGCCAGTGAGCGCAAGACTCCGGATATGTTTGAAAACGAGGTGCGTACCACCTTGGCGACCCAGCTATTGCCGGCGGCGATCAACGACAGCACTCTCGCTGGCGATGCGCAGGTCGACCACTTCCTGAACCTGCTGACCCAGCGCCGCGACTTGCGCTACTTCATGCTGCCGCGGCCCACGCTGGTCGACAATCAGGTCAACGATGCCCAGATCGAGACCTGGTACAAGGCGCATCAGGTCGATTACATGAATCCCGAGCAGGTCTCGGTGAAGTACATCGAAGTCAACGGTGCCGATCTCCCACTGGATGCGGCACCGAGCGAGGATGACCTAAAGAAGCGCTACGCCGACGAAAAGCAGCGTTACGTGCAGCCGGAGCAGCGGCTGGCTTCGCATATCCTGATCAACGTACCGGCCAACGCTACGCCGGAGCAGCAGAAGGAAGTGCTGGCCAAGGTCGAAAAGATTGCGGCAGAAGCGAATCCGGGCGATTTCGCCAAGCTGGCGGAGCAGGATTCGCAGGATCTGGGTTCCAAGCGTCAGGGTGGTGATCTGGGCTGGTTGGAAAAGGGTGTGACCGAACCCGCTTTTGATGCGGCTCTGTTCGCCTTGCAGAAGGATCAGATATCCAAGCCGATCCTGTCGTCCGATGGATATCACATCATCTGGCTGCGTGACGTGCGCAGCGGCCAGGCCAAACCGTTTGACGAAGTGCGCGACCAGCTGGTCAAGGAGGCATCGGCGTCTGTGCGAGACCGCACGTACAACGACGTCGCCGGCAAGATGTCGGACAACACGTATCAGAACCCGACGTCGCTGGAGCCGGCCTCAGTGGCGTTGAAGCTGCCGATCAAGGAAACCGCATTGTTCTCGCGCAAGGGTGGCGAAGGCCTCACCGCGAACCCCAAGTTGCTTGCGGCTGCATTCGGCGACGATGTGTTGGTACAGGGCAACAACTCCGGTTTGATCGATTTGGGCAACAACCATTCGGTGGTGATTCACGTCGACAAGCATGTGCCGGCGACAGCCCGTCCGCTGGCTGAAGTACGCGCTGATGTGCAGAAGAAGATTCTCGACGAACGCGTCGCGGTGACCGAAAAGAAGCAGGCCGAAGACGCACTCGCACGTCTGCGCAAGGGTGAGGCGATGCCGGCCGTCGCAACCTCGCTCGGTGCCACCATCACCAGCATGAACGATGCCGTGCGACAGTCCAAGCTGCCGGCGCCACTATTGACGCAGGCGTTCCTGTTGCCGCATCCGGCGGCGGACAAGCCGCAGTTTGCCATGGTGGACATGCAGGACGGCAGCTATGCGCTGCTCGCCGTGGACAAGGTGCAAGGTGGTGATCTGTCCAAGGTGACGCCGGAACAGCGTGAGTCGCTGCGCCGGCAGATGACCCAGGCTTATGGCACCGAGACGACGCGTGAGCTGCTTGAGCTGCTCAGGGCCAAGGCTGAGGTCAAGATCAACAAGCGCCTGATGTAAGCAACTCGGTGCCGGCTGTCCATGAGGCAGTCAGTGCGATGAAGAACATAAAGAGGCGGCCATCGGTCGCCTCTTTTTTTCATCGGACGAATCAGACTTCAGACGAATCGCGCTCAGTTCGCCCCGCTTACCTGCAATACCTGGCCAAGCTTGAGCACGCGTCCTTGCAGATGATTCCAGCGTTGCAACTGGGTGACATCCACCGAGTAACGGTGGGCGATCTGCCACAGGCTATCGCCCGGCTTGACGGTGTGAGTTTTCTGCGGCGTAGCGGGTGCTGCTGGCGGGAGGGCTGCCGTCGTATGGTCGGCAGCACTGGCCATGCGATCGTCGACGACTGTCGTTACTGGCTGCTCCAACAGGGCGTCGCGGAATTGCTGTACGTGACTGACCGGCAGCAGCAGGTACGAGGCGGCGTCGGCATCGATCATGTCGCTGCGAAATGCCGCATTGAGATTTTTCAGCGTATCTACTGATATACCGGCATGATCGGCGGCGCGCGTCATCGGCATCGAACGGGTGATCTTCACCTGCACCAATTGCTGTTCGTCCGGCAACATGGGCAGGCTGACGTTGAAGCGGGCTGGCTGCCGCACCACGCAGGCGATGGCCAGCAGTTTGGTCAGGTGTTCGCGGGTCACGCTTCGAACCGGCCAATGCGGAATCACCGGCTTGTCCGCCGGCATGCCATATTTCCGGACGATTTTCCGGATGGAGAATTCGCCGGCGTTGTAGGCGTAGTCAGCCACCCGCCAGTCATGAAACTGATCGTGGTATTGCTTGAGCAGCTTCATCACGGCGTGGGCGGCAGCCGGTACATCGAGGCGACCGTCGTAGCGGCCATCGACGCGCAGTCCCATGGCACCGGCGGTGACCGGCATGATCTGCCACATGCCAGCCGGCTGTTGTCTGCGGACAGCAACCTGTTGAAAATGGCTCTCCACCCACGGCAGCAGCACGAATTCACCAGCGACGTCGTATTGGGTCGCGACCTGCTGCACATAGACCAGCCGTGGCAATACTTCCTGCAGCTGACTCTCGAATTGTTCCGGATTTTGCGTGAAACGCCTGGCCCAGGCCAGTACGGCAGGGTCGGCGTCGCAATCGCTCATCGCGAAACTGCTGCGCAGGTGATCCCACGCATCGCCCGATGGCGGTGGTGCCAACGGTGCGATGACGGGAGGCGTGATCGCGGGAGTGACGAGTGCCGATGGTGAGGTCTTGATCGGCGGGTTCGGTGTCTGCGACGGCATGCTGGCACAGGCGGTCAGCAGGATCGACAAGGCCAACGGCAATAATCGGCAGAGTTTGTTCATTCACGGAATCCGTTCTTGGCTTCGCGCACGGCGGCAAAGCGTGCGACGCGATCGCTGCCGACACCTTGCCGCTGGCACCATTCGACAACCGCATCGTGGTCGATGCGCAGGAACGGGTTGGTTGCCAGTTCGCCGGCAAGCGTCACCGGCAGCGTTGGCCGCAAATGCTTGCGCAAATCAGCCACTTCTCGCAGCCGCCGTTGCAGTTCGGGATTGGCCGGTTCGATGGTGCGCGCAAAGCGGCCGTTGGCTTCGGTGTATTCGTGACCACCACAAACCAGGGTTTCTCCCGGCAGCATCGACAGGCGATCCAGCGAAGCGAGCATTTGAGCCGGCGTGCCTTCGAACAATCGGCCGCA
>DASZCB010000306.1:0-3253 GCA_035943575.1 Rhodanobacter sp.
TGGAATACGGCCAGCGGCTGACCAGCGGCCACCGCAATATCGCAGCGCGCGCGCAGGGCGTCAGCGTGGGCGAGACGTTGTGGCGTGCCGCGTTGCGTGGTGGCGCGCAGGCATCCGGTCTGCCGGTGGGTGAACTGCGCAGCGGCGCGCGAGCCGACTTGATCGTGCTGGATGAAATGTCGCCCTTGCTGGCCGCGCGCGACACCCGCTCGATCCTGGACAGCTTCCTGTTCGCCGGCAACACGCCGCTAGTGCGCGATGTGGTGTGCGGAGGTGAGTGGGTGGTGCGCGATTTCCGACATCGCGATGAGGCGCGTATCGCCGCACGCTATCGGGCGACCGTGAACGCGTTGGCCGCGCACTGACGTCTATGGGAAATGCGGCGGGAAACATGAACGCAAGCCATCGGCGATCGGAACGGTAGTCATCGGCGCGGCCGGCAGCAGCGTTTTTCATGGCACATCCCCACAGGAGTGCCCCATGCGTCGCTTCATGTCCGCCTGTCTCATCGCCGCTGCCTTGATCGGCAGCAGTTTCGCCTTGACCGGCTGCGTGGTGGTGGCACCGCGCGGCGGCTATCACGCCCGCGTATGGGTGCCCGGCTACTGGGCTCCCCGACACGTCTGGGTGGGCGGCTACTGGCGTTGATCGGTCGGCGGCTCTCCGATGTGAAGCTGTTACTTGCCTGGTGAATCGATTACTGCGCGGCTGGCATTGTCAATGTGTTTCGTCGACGACGGTTTTCCGAAAACCACCCCGGGAGAGTTGCCATGCAAGGTTCGAGTGATCCGGGCAAGCGGGTGCTTCGCGTTGCGTGTGTTAGGCACGCTGAACGTGTTTCACGGAGCCACTCAGGCTGACGGCTCCAGTCGCTCGCGCAGAAATTCGATGAATGCGCGCAGCTTGGGCGGCACCTGCAATCGGCTCGGGTAATACAGGTAGAAACCCTCGAATGGCGGCAACCATGCGTCGAGCACGGTCAGCAGGCGGCCGGTCGCGATGTGCTCGCGTACCATCGGTTCCAGCACGTGTACCAGCAGCAGGCCATCGAGCGCGGCACGGATCTGCAGCGTAGGCTCGTTCGTGATCAGCGAGCCAGTCACGTCGATCTCGAACCAGCGCCCGCGTTGTGCGCCGGCTTTGTTGCCGCTGCTTTTGTGGCTGCCGTGTTTATGGGCAAACTCCCAGCGGTAGATCGCGCCGCTGCTGTAGCGGAAGCGTGCGCAGGCATGCTGCTGCAGTTCGCGCGGATGCTGCGGTCGTCCATGCTGCGCGAAGTACGCCGGTGAACCGGCCACGACCGCGCGCACCGGCCCACCCAACGGTATCGCGACGACGTCGCGTGCAAGCCGTTCGCCCAGGCGGATGCCCGCATCGACGCCTTCGGCGACCAGGTCAGTGAGTGCGCTGTCGACCACCAGGTCCAGCGTCACATCGGGATACGCGCGCAGAAAATCCCCAAGCATCGGTGCGATCAACTGGTCGAACAGACTTTGCGATGCAGTGATGCGCAGCGTGCCGGCGGGGTGGTCGCCGTGCTGGCGCAATGCTTCCACCGCACCGTCGATGTCGGCCAATGCGGGCGCGATGCGCTCGAGGAACAGTTGTCCGGCTTCGGTCAGACCTACCTTGCGCGTGCTTCGCTGCAGCAGGCGCACGCCCAGGCGCTGCTCCAGCTGGCGCATGGTCTGGCTCAAGGCCGAGGGCGTCACCTCCAGCTCGGCCGCGGCGCGGGTGAAGCTGGCGTGTCGGGCGATCGTGTGGAACGTGCGCAGTGCGGCGGTGTGATCGTCGCGCATTGATTAGTCCTGCTTCATGAAGCATGCAGAGAATCGGTATTTTTCAGCGTAATGGCAAGAGGCAGACTGGGTACCGCTCACCACCGATGGAGTTCCCTCATGCCGCTCGATCAGTACTACACCCTCGGCCGTTCCGGCCTGCGCGTCAGCCGTCTCGCGCTCGGTACCATGACCTTCGGCGACGACTGGGGCTGGGGCGCGGCGGAAGACGCCGCCCGTGCGATGTTCGACCGCTACCTCGCTGCCGGCGGCAATTTCGTCGACACCGCCGATCTCTACACCGAAGGCAGCAGTGAGCGTTTGCTGGGCAAGTTCATCGCCGACAGCGGCAGCCGTGACCGCGTGGTGCTCACGACCAAGTTCAGCTACAACGCCGAGCACGGCAACCCGAATGCGGGCGGCAATGGCCGCAAGAACATCCTGCGCGCGGTCGAGGGTTCGCTGCGCCGTCTGCGCACGGACTACATCGACCTGTATCTGCTGCACACCTGGGACCGGATCACCCCGGCCGAGGAAGTACTGCAGACGCTGGATGATCTCGTTCGCGCCGGCAAGATCCGCCACGCCGGCCTGTCCGACGTGCCGGCATGGTATGCCGCACAGATCCAGACGCTGGCACGAGCGCATCACCTGCATCCGCTGGTCAACCTGCAACTGCAGTATTCACTGGCCGAACGCAATATCGAGCGCGAATACGTGCCGCTGGCACAGGAGCTGGGCCTGGGCATCACCGCGTGGAGTCCGCTGGCGATGGGCTTGCTATCCGGCAAATACCGACCCAGCGAGGCCGGCCATGACGGCGCGGGCGAAGGCCGGCTGCAGGCGGTCAAGTCGATGGGTCTGCCGTCATTGGCGGACAAGTTCACGCCGCGCAACTGGGCGATCGTCGGCGTGGTCGAGCAGATCGCGCGCGCGAGCGGCCTGAGCATGGCGCAGGTCGCGATCCAGTGGGCCGCGCGTCGGCCCGGGCTTGGCGCGGTGATTCTCGGCTCGCGCAACCTGGCGCAGTTCGAGGACAATCTTGCCGCGCTCGAACGCCCTTTGCCCGACGAAGCCCTGCGTCAGCTGGATGACGTCTCCGCGCTGCCACTGCAGTTTCCCTACAGCTTCTTCGAGCCGGCGCAACAGAGCGGCCTGCACGGCGGCGTCGGTGTCGGCGACAAGCCCGCCGGCTATGCGCCCAGAGTGTGGACGGATGCCGCGCCACGCGCGGACTTCGGGCCGGACGCAACCATGCAGGCGACTGCATGAGCGCGCCTGTCGCAGCATGCTACGGCGCACCCATCACGCTCGACCGGGCGCGCCGAGTCATGGCTGCCGCCGAAGCTGAGGCACAGGCGCACGGCTGGCCGATGGTGATCGCCGTGGTCGGCAGCGGCGGCCATCTGGTGATGCTGCACGCGCTCGACCAGGCGCAGCACGCCAGCGTGACGGTGGCGCAGGCGAAGGCCGAG
>DASZCB010000307.1:0-2069 GCA_035943575.1 Rhodanobacter sp.
GAAGAACAGTCCCGAGATCATGCCGACCCGGCCGGGAATCAGATCCTGCGCGTAGACCAAAATCGCCGAGAACGCTGAGGCCAAGATCAACCCGATGATCACGGTCAGCACACCGGTCCACATCAGGTTCGCGTGCGGCAGCAGCAGGGTGAATGGCGCCACGCCCAGGATCGATACCCAGATCACCCATTTGCGCCCGATGCGGTCGCCGATCGGGCCGCCGATCAGGGAGCCGGCCGCCACCGCGAACAGGAACACGAACAGGTGGATCTGTGCGCTCTGCACCGACACGCCGAACTTGTGGATCAGGTAGAAGGTGTAATAGCTGCTGAGGCTGGCCAGGTAGAAATACTTGGAGAAAATCAGCAGGCCGAGGATCGCCAGCGCGCCGATGATCTGGCTGCGCGACAGCGCCACGATGGTGAGATGTCGCGCAGCCGTCTTGCCGCGAATGACATGATGCTTCTGATACCAGCGCCCCACCTGCAGCAACACCACGATCGCCAGCAGCGCGGCCAGCGAGAACCACGCCACGCTACCGCGCCCGTGCGGCACGATAATCCATGCGGCCAGCAACGGTCCCAGCGACGAGCCGGTGTTGCCACCGACCTGGAACAACGATTGCGCCAGGCCGTGCCGCCCGCCCGAAGCCATCCGCGCCACCCGCGAGGATTCGGGATGGAACACCGACGAGCCGGTGCCGACCAGCGCGGCGGCCAGCAGCAGGATCGGGAAATTCGGCGCGACCGCCAGCAGCAACAGGCCGCACAGGGTGAAGCCCATGCCGACCGGCAGCGAGTACGGCATCGGTCGACGGTCGGTCACCATGCCGACCAGCGGCTGCAGCATCGAGGCGGTGAGCTGGTAGGTCAGGGTGATCAGACCGACCTGGGCGAAGCTGAGATGAAAATCATTTTTCAGGATCGGATAGATCGCCAGGATCAGCGACTGGATCATGTCGTTGAGCATGTGCGCGAAACTGATGCTGCCAAGCACGGCGAAGGCCGTGCCTTCGGCGTGGTGCGATGGAGTTGTCACCGGCTGGGCCATCGGCTGAGCCGGCAGGCTCGCCTCGTCGACGCGGGTATCCATGGAAAACTCTCGGGGATGGGGAAGGGGCACGCGTTGCATCGCCAGGAGCGTCACTTTAGAGTGGTCGGCATCGGCCCGCATGCATCAGTGGGTCAAATTTTGTCGAATTTGGGCCAACATTCCGCTCATCATGCGCAACACACGCGTCACCCATTACGAAGACACACCGCGCGATGTCGTGATTACCGGCAACGACTATCCGCCGCATTACGTGCTTCCGCGCCATGCCCACAAACGCGGCCAGCTGCTGTATGCCGCCACCGGCGTGGTCACCGTGATCACCGACGAAGGCAGCTGGGTGGTGCCGCCGCGTCGCGCGCTGTGGATTCCAGCCGGCGTTGCGCACGAAGTGCGCATGAGCGGTAGCGTGTCCACCCGCAGCGCCTATGTGAGGGATGAGGCTTCCACACAGTTGCCGCCATATTGCCGGGTGATCGGCGTTTCGCTGCTGCTGCATGCCTTGTTGCTGGAGGCAGTGGACCTGCCGGCCGAGTACACGCTGGAAGGACGCGACGGCCGGGTAATGGCGCTGCTGCTGGACGAGATCGCGGCGATGCCGACGCTCGCGCTGAATACGCCGTTGCCGCGTGATCCACGACTGGCCCGACTGTGCCGCGCGCTGATCGCTGCGCCTGCACTGGAGATCGACATCGACGCGATGGCACACAAGGCCGATATGAACCGCCGCAGCTTCACCCGATTGTTCCGTCAGCAGACTGGCATGAGTTTCAGTGTATGGCGCCAGCAGGCCTGCCTGCTGGCGGCTTTGACCCGGCTGGGTGGCGGCGAATCGATCACCCAGGTCGCGGTTGAGCTGGGTTACAGCAGCGCCAGCGCATTTACCGCGGCGTTCCGGCGGGTGCTCGGTGCTGCGCCCAGTCGTTATCTGGCATCGCACGAACGCATCGCTTTCCCTGCCGCTGATGCGTGAGGAATACGCCTACATGATGTGCCGACACAGTCACTGGCCTGTCAAA
>DASZCB010000308.1:0-5220 GCA_035943575.1 Rhodanobacter sp.
TGCAACTGGGCGGGCGCGATCTGATCATTGCCGCCGAGCTGCTACGCCAACCCGATGGCGGCGAACTGTTCGCGCTGGCACCGCGTGCGCTGATGAGCGTTGCCGACGCCGAACAGGCCGGTCTGCTCGGCGTCGGCAGCCGCGCGCGCCATCGCCTGCTGCTGGCCGGTGAACCCGCTGCGGTTCAACGCTGGCGCGACTGGGCACAGACGACCACGTTGCCGCAGGGCGCCGAGCTGATCACGCCGGAGCAGACCCAGGAGCGCATGCGCAGCGCGTTCGATCGCGCTGGCGCGTTCCTGCGTCTGACCGCCTTGCTGTCGGCGCTGCTGGCCGGCATCGCTATCGCTTTGTCCGCACAACGCTACGCGCGACGCAAGACGTCTGAAGTGGCGTTGCTCCGTGCGCTAGGCACATCACGGCGACGAGTGCTGGGGCTGCTGCTCGGTACGCTCGGCGCACTCGCGCTGCCGGCGACGTCACTCGGCCTGTTGCTGGCGCTGGGACTGTCGCAACTGGCCTGGTTGTTCGCCAGTTCGTTGTTCGGCAGCGTGCCGACCGTGTTGCCGCTGGCACCCTCGTTCGCCGCCGCCGCGATGGGCATCGCGGTGCTGATCGGTTTTGCACTGCCGCCGCTGGTGCGGTTGGCCGAGGTACCGCCGGTGGCGGTATTCCGCCAGAGCGTGACGCCGCGGGTGCGCCGTTTCGATGCGCTGTATCTGGTTCCCGTGCTGGTCGCGCTGGGGCTGATCTGGAGCCAGAGCAGTTCGCTCCAGCTGGCCAGCATTCTCGCCGCCAGCCTGTGTGGCGTGGCGGTGATCGCGGCACTGCTGGCCGCGCTGCTGCTGTGGCTGGCGCGGCGCATCGCTCCCGGCGCGCATCCGGCATTGCGGCTCGGCCTAGCCGCACTGGCACGACGACGCACGCTGAGCCTGATCCAGGCCACCGCACTCAGCCTCGGCCTGTGCGCACTGCTGTTGCTGGCGATCGTCGCGCCAGCCCTACTGCAAGGCTGGCGGCAGGAGCTGCCGGCGGATACGCCGAACTGGTTCGCACTGAATCTGCAGAACGATCAGCGCACCAGTTTCGAACACGCGCTCGCCGGCATCGGCGGCGACCAGCTCAACATGATGCCGCTGGCGGTGGGCAAGCTCACCGCGATCAACGGTCAGCCGATCGATCAGCTGCATTTCAAAGACGAGCGTGCGAAGGATTGGGCCGATCGGCAACTGCGCCTGTCATGGGCCGATGCCTTGCCGCCGTCGAATCAGTTGATCGCCGGCCAGTGGCAAGGCGCGCATCCAGCCCAGGCCGAAGTGTCGATCGACACTATGTGGCGCGACATGTTTGCGTTGAAGGTGGGCGATACGCTCAGCTTCAGCGTCGGCGAAGGCAGCATTGATGCGAAGGTCGGCAGCATCCGCAAAGTGGACTGGAGTTCGTTCCGGGTCAATTTCTTCCTGCTGCTCGATCCGGCCCACGCCGGCGACCTGCCGCATACCTGGCTGGCCAGTTTCCATCTGCCGCGTGGTCACGCCACACAGCTGGCACAACTGTCGCGCGACTACAGCAACCTCAGCCTGATCGACGTGGATTCGCTGCTGGATCGCGTGCGCGAGATCGTCGATCGCGTCGGCAACGCGGTACGCTGGATCCTCGGCTTCAGCCTGCTCGCCGGCGCACTGGTGCTGGCCGCCGCGCTCGCCGCCAGCGCCGCCGAACGCCGGCATGAAGCCGCACTGCTGCGCACGCTGGGCGCGCGCCGCGCGCAACTGCGCGTAGCGGCCGCCTGTGAATTTGCCCTGCTCGGCCTGGTCGCCGGTCTCACCGCCGCACTCGGCGCTGCTGGCGCCGGACTGTGGTTGGGCCATGCGGTGTTCCATATCGACGGTTTCGTGCCGCCGCTGTGGCCGCTCGCGTTCGCCGCACTCGGCGCGGCACTCGTGGTGATGCTGCTGGGACTGGCCGGTACGCGGAAGGTGACACGCACTTCGCCGATGCGGCTGTTGCGCGAAGGGTGAGCCACCGCCAAGATCGCGCATGCAGAACACGCTGAGGAGATCGCATGTACACCCTTTACTACTCCCCCGGCACCGCCAGCATGGTGGTGCATCAAGCGCTATTGGAGATCGGTGCGCCGCATGAATTGCGGCTGGTCGATTTCGACAGCGATGCGCAACACGATCCGGCCTATCTGAAGCTCAATCCGCGCGGCGTGGTGCCAACCTTGGTGATCGACGGCCGACCTCTGTCGGAGTCGGCGGCGTTGCTGATGGTGCTGGCCGATCGCCACCCGGAAGCGAAGCTGGCGCCCCCGCGTGGCACACCTGAGCGCGAGGCGTGGCAGCAGTGGGTCGTCTATCTCAGCAACACGCTGATGTCGACGTATCGCTTCTGGTTCTATCCGCCGGAGCTTGGCGCGGCGGAGCACACGCCGGAAGTGCACGCCGCCTTGCAGCGCAAGATCGAAGGCGTGTGGGATCTGCTGGATGCGCAACTCACGGCGCATGGTCCGTATCTGCTGGGCGCCGAATTTTCCGGCGCCGACCTGCTGCTGACCATGCTGATGCGCTGGTCGCGCAACATGCCACGTCCGGTCACCGAGTGGCCGGCGCTGAAGCGACTGGCCGACCTGGTGCGTGCACGTCCAAGCTGGCAGAAGTTGTACGAAATCGAAGGCCTCAGCGAGTGGTGATACGCATGTCGGCCGGGTGCTGATGCATGGGTGATGCGAAGTTGTCGCCCGGCGAAGTATCGCCGTGGATGCAGAAGCTGCAGGCCGAATGGCTTTTGCTGTTGTTCGCAGTGCTGACGACCGCGTTGGCCCTGCTCGATCCGCAGCCGCTGGCGAAATATCAGCACTGGCTGCAGCTGCCGACGCTCGCCGGCCTGATGGGTCTGCTGATCGCGATCCAGGGCATCCGCGACAGCGGGCTGGTGCAGCACACGGCGGCGGTCGTGGTGACGCGGGCACATTCGCTGCGCAGTCTTGGCCTGTTGCTGGTGACCGCGACGGCCTTGCTGTCGATGGTACTGACCAACGATGTAAGCCTGTTCCTGGTCGTGCCGCTGACGCTGGCGATCGGCAGCATTTCAAACCTGCCGGTGCTGCGGATGGTGGTACTGGAGGCACTGGCGGTGAACGCGGGCTCCACCTTGAGCCCGATCGGCAATCCACAGAATCTGCTGCTGTGGCAGCACGCGTCGATGCCATTCCCGCATTTCGTGATGGCCATGCTGCCGACGGCGCTTGTAATGTTCGTGCTGGTGGCGGCATTCACGCTGCTGTGGCTACCGCGCGAGCGGGTCGAACTGACCCCGGACAGGATCGATGGTCTTGTAACTTCCACCCGGCTCGGCGCGTGGTCGATAGCGGCGCTAGCCGGCGTGGTGCTGCTGATGGAATACCACCAGGCCCCACTGGGTGCCGCGTTGCTGCTGGTGCTGTTCGCGCTGCTGGCGCGGTCGAGCCTGGCGCGGATCGACTGGTTGCTGCTGCTGACGTTCGCAGCGATTTTTCTGGGGCTGGGCCATTTCGCCGAACTGCCGCTGGTGCGGCATGCGCTCGACCGGCTCGACTTCAACCAACCGCTGACACTGTATGCCAGCGGTATCGTCGCCTCGCAGCTGATCAGCAACGTGCCGGCGACGGTGCTGCTGCTTGACCGCACACCCGATGCGATCACGCTGGCGGTGGCGGTTAACGTGGGTGGTTTCGGTCTGGCGATCGGCTCGCTGGCGAACCTGATCGCGCTGCGTCTGGCGAAGCAGCCGCACGGGTTGCGGCTGCTTCATCTGGTGTCGGTGCCATTCCTGCTGGTATGCGCGCCGCTGGTGTATCTGGTCTGGCGCTGGCTGGGCTGAGGCTGCGATCAATCGTCGTCGTGCGGCACGCTGAGCTTGCCCTTCACGCCGGAATGATTGACGTCGCCACTGCCTTTGGCGCCGAGGCTGAAATCACCTGCCACATCGCTCACCGTGAAATCGCCCGAACCCAGCGTATCGGCATGCACGCTGCCGCCGACCTTGCGCAACACTACGTCACCCGAGCCGATGCTGCCGAGCCTGGCGTCGCCCTTGATGCCTTCGACCTTGAAGTCGCCGGAGCCGACCGAACCCAGCTCCAGGCTACCGATGTCGGTCGCGTCCACATCGCCCGAACCCACGCTGGTAGCGAACTTGCCGGATACCTGGCGCACATGCAGATCGCCTGAGCCGACGTTGCTCTGTAACTGCTGCAGACCACTGACGGTAGCGTCGCCGGAGCCCACGCTGACGGTCACGGGCAGATTCGCCGGTAGCTGCACGGTGACATCGAGATTCGCGTAGGAATTGCCGAACAGGCTCAACGAGAAGTGATTGTCACCGCCGATATCGATCAGCAGCTGATCACCCTGACGTCGCTGGGTGACCTGCAGGCCGTCCAGCGCCGCCTTATCCGAGGCACAGGCGCGACCGGTGAGGGTAAGTCCCTTGGCGCTGTCACTGCCGGTCAAGTGCAGATCCTGGCTGTGCACTTCGATCTGCACCGCCCGAACACCGGCCAGATCGAGCTGGAGATTGCGTGGCGCCTCGTACTTGCACGGGGTGGCGGCGAAAACAGCGAACGGCGAAAGCAGTAGAGCGGCGGTGAAAAGACGGCGCATGGGTACTCTCCTCAGTGATCGACTGGCTTGAGATGCCGCCGGCGGCAAAAGGGTTGCAAGCATGACGAAAGCATAACCGCCCATGTCAACGCGGGGGCGCCGAACACGTTTTTCTGTCTACCCACCAGGAGACTCACCATGCATCGTAAAACCCTGCTTGCTTCAGCGCTGGCCGTGCTGATGGCCGGATCGACCGCATTCGCGATGGCCCAGGACGCACCGACCACAACGCCACCACCTGCCGCCACTCACGCGGCGCACGGCAAGGGTATGCGTGCAGACGCGCCGCATCACGGCGACCGCGATGGCATGCGCCAGCGCGGCTTCGATCGCGAGCACGGTGGAGTGATTGGCGATCTGCGCGGGCTGGAGCGGCTTTACCTGCGCGCCGGTCGCAGCAAGGATCTGGCGCCTCTGTACAACGACGTGCTGGCCAAGTCGCAGGATCCGCGCGTACGCGACTACGTCTATCAGCATCTGGCCCGCCTGCAGGCGCAGCCGGCCAATGTGGATCAGGCGATCGCCACGCTGCGCAAGGGGCTCGACGAGAGTCTGGCCAACGAGGCGAAGATGC
>DASZCB010000309.1:0-14682 GCA_035943575.1 Rhodanobacter sp.
TACCGAAACCCCCTCACGCCGCACCAAGATCGTCGCCACCCTCGGCCCCGCCACCGACGCGCCGGGCATGCTCGAAAAGCTGATTGCCGAAGGCGTCGACGTGGTTCGCCTGAACCTCTCGCATGGCCAGCCGGACGACCATCGCGCGCGCGCCAATGCCGTGCGTGCTGCATCGCTGGCGGCGGGACGCGAGGTGGGCGTGCTGGCCGACCTGCAGGGACCGAAGATCCGTATCGAGACCTTTGCCAACGGGCCGGTGGAGTTGGTTGACGGCGCGCACTTCGTGCTGGATTGCCGCGCCGACGCGCCGCCCGGCGATGCTTCCCGCGTCGGCGTCAGCTACTACGAATTGCCGCAGGATGTGCATGCCGGCGATATATTGCTGCTGGACGACGGCCTGATCGCGTTGACCGTGCTGGACGTGGACGGTGCCGAAGTGCGCTGTCAGGTACTGATCGGCGGCAAACTGTCCAATCGCAAGGGGCTTAACCGGCAGGGCGGCGGACTGTCGGTAACGGCACTGTCGGACAAGGACAAGGCCGACATCAAGCTGGCCGCCGAGATCGGCGCCGACTTCCTCGCGGTGTCGTTCGTGCGTTCGGCCGAGGACATGCATCAGGCGCGTCGTCTGCTGCACGAAGCCGGCGGCAACGCGGCGCTGGTGGCGAAGATCGAGCGCGCCGATGCGATCCCGGTGCTGGGCGAAATCATCGATGCCTCGGACGTGGTGATGGTCGCGCGCGGAGATCTCGGCGTGGAGATCGGCGATGCCGAACTGCCCGGCCTGCAGAAGAAAATCATCCGTGAGTCGGTGCAGCGCAATCGCGCTGTGATCACTGCCACCCAGATGCTGCAGTCGATGGTGCGCTCGCCGATCCCGACCCGCGCCGAGGTGCTGGACGTGGCAAACGCTGTGATCGACGGTACCGACGCAGTGATGCTGTCGGAAGAAACCGCTGCCGGTGCGCATCCGGACAAGGCGGTGGCGGCGATGCGCCGGATCTGTCTCGGTGCCGAACGCCAGTTCGAGCCGAAGGAAGATCTGACCACAGCCGGCCATCGACTCGACCGCACCGATCAGGCGATCGCGCTGGCCACGATGCTGCTGGCCGGCGAGCTGGGCGTGCGCGCGATCGTGGCATTGACCGAGTCCGGCGCCACCGCGCAATGGTTGTCGCGCTACCGCACGGCCATTCCGATCTACGCCTTGTCGCCGCTGGCCGATGCACGCCGGCGCATGCTGCTGCTGCGCGACGTACGACCGGTGGCGTTTTCGCATGAGGGCCTGAGTTCGGCGGCGACTGCCCGCGCCGCGGTGCAGCAGCTGTTCGTGCAAGGCCGTTTGAGCGAAGGCGATCGCGTGATCCTCACCCATGGCGATCATGTCGGCCGGGGCGGCGGCACCAACACGCTGAAGCTGCTCTCGGTCGGCGCCGACGGCATGGTCGAGAGCCTGCGCGATCTGTGAAGAGCTGAATTAATCAGTTCTGCAGAATCGGAATCTTTCACAGGGGAAGGGGATGAAGACCACGTTGTACACCGTGCTTTGTGTGGCCATTCGGCTGGGCGCCGTGCTCATGGCCGTGGGCCTGCTTGTAGAGCTGCCGGGGTTCCTTTGGGGTACTTCCGATAGTCAATTTGTCGCCATTGGCCTGGGAGTGATGGCTATTGAGCTTCTGATCGCGGCGGTTCTGTGGCTGCGGCCCGGACTGCTGGCATGGTGGGCAGCAAACCGGCAAAACGGCGAAGTGCTTGAGAGCAACATCGGACCTGGCCAGCTCCAGTACATCGCGTTTTCGGTGCTGGGCTGCTGGCTGCTCATTTCCGGACTTGCCAATGGCCTGCAGCAAGGAATCGCCTTGCTGCTAGTGCATGCACGAGCCG
This sequence comes from Rhodanobacter sp., assembly GCA_035943575.1. GTDB lineage: Bacteria > Pseudomonadota > Gammaproteobacteria > Xanthomonadales > Rhodanobacteraceae > Rhodanobacter. The sequence continues at coordinate 1,885 of DASZCB010000309.1, forward strand.
AGATTTATCCATTGCCTACGTTGCCAGCCAGCCTCTTGATCGGTCTTGTCAAGTCCGCGGCAACGCTGGTTGCCGGTGCTGCACTGCTGCTGGGTTCGCACGGCCTAGTCGGCCTACTGCATCGCATGCGTGGCTATCCGCACAACACTCTTGCGGAAACCGATCCTGACGCCAGCACCACGCAGGATGGTTAAACTGTTCGCATCCGGGTTACCCCGCCCAGCTCAGGAGATCGCCATGAAATCCATGTTTCGCTCGCTCCGCCAAGGCCTGTTGCTGGCATTGATACTGGGCTTTGCGGCGCCGCTGCTGGCGCAGGCGCGCAAGATCGACCAGCAGGGTCTCTATCGCTACTGGATTCTGCTCAATACCAAGGTGCAGATGGATGCGCCCAACAGCGGGCTGAACCTGGACAAGCCTGGTTGTGCGGCGGTGACATATACGGTGGGTTCCGATGGCGTGCCGTTGGACGTGCAGGTGGTCAAGGTTGCGCCGAGGAGCGATCTGGGTCCGGCGGCGCGCAGCGCGATATCCAATTTTCGCTACGGCCCGGCACTGGGCAATCGCATCGGCGAGCCGGTTGCCACCTATTACATCGTTCCGTTCAATGCGCCCGAGGACAAGGCGCAGCGCCAGCAGCTGCTGGATGCCTGCAAGCTGCCCGGTTACGCGCCCTGAGTCGGTACTGACAGCGGCACCCGTATGGCGGCATATCCGGCTCGCCAATCTGGCCTATAATTGACGTTTTGAACCGTGCCGCTTCGATTCCGAGGCGGCTTCAACTTTGTGCTGGCGGACACCGCCCTCGCACCACGGAGTCGTCATGAGTATTGAAGATCTTGAAAGCATCGCCCTGGCGATGGTTGCGCCCGGTAAGGGCATTATCGCCATCGACGAGTCGACCAACACCATCAAGAAGCGCTTCGAGGCCGTCGGCATCGAGAATACCGAAGAGAACCGCCGCGCCTACCGCGAGTTGCTGCTGACCACGCCGGGCCTGAACGAGCACATCTCCGGCGCGATCCTGTACGACGAGACGATCCGCCAGTCCACGAAAGACGGCGTGCCGTTCACCCAGCTGATGAAGAAGCTCGGCATCATCCCCGGCATCAAGGTCGACAAGGGCCCGCAGCCGCTGGCCGGCTTCCCTGGCGACGTGGTCACCGAAGGGCTCGACGGCCTGCGTGAGCGCCTGCAGGAATACGCCAAACTGGGCGCGCAGTTCGCCAAGTGGCGCGCGGTGATCAACATCAGCGAAGACAACCCCAGCTCCACCGCGATCGAGGCGAACTGCCACGTGCTGGCCCGTTACGCCGCGCTGTGCCAGGAAGCGGGCATCGTGCCGATGGTCGAACCCGAAGTGATCATGGACGGCGACCACAGCATCGAAGTCAGCTACGAGGTGCACGAGGCCGTGCTGCGCAGCCTGTTCAACGCGCTGTACGAGCAGAACGTGATGCTGGAAGGCACCATCCTGAAGGTCAGCATGGTCATTCCGGGCAAGGATTCGGACGAGCAGGTCGACGTCGAGGAAGTCGCCGAGGCCACCGTACGCGTGCTCAAGACCACCGTGCCGGCGTCGCTGCCGGGTATCGTGTTCCTGTCCGGCGGCCAGACCGACCTGCAGTCCACTGCGCATCTGAACGCGATGAACCAGATCGGTCCGCATCCGTGGCCGCTGTCGTTCTCGTACGGCCGCGCGATGCAGCAGGCGGCACTGAAGCTGTGGGCGAAGGACATGAAGGCGAACTACGCCGACGCGCAGAAAACCGTGCACGCGCGTGCGCGTGACAACGGCCTGGCCGCGCTGGGGCAGTGGAACGGTTGAGTACGCGTAACGTTCTCTGTGCGTGATCAAATGTACTGAGTACAAAAAAACGGGCGGCCTCGCGGCGCCCGTTTTTTTGTTGAAGCAATGCGATTTCTGACCGCACCCGGTAGCTTGGCCTGCGCGCGCGTGGTCATAGACCTTAGGAACTAAATGGGAGAAATGCTCCTCCCTTTAGCGAACGAAAATAGTCCAAAGGTGGAAGTGCAATCCATCAATGAACGCGTGACATTGCCTCCTACCGGGTGTTCGGCACCCACCGAGGAGGAGCGTTCCCATGAGCACTTCAACGGCTCGCCAATCAACCAGGCACTCCACTGTTGTGTCCTGTCTGGCCCTGATCGCGCTTGCCCTGGCATCGTCGTCGGCATTCGGCTTCAACGTCTATACCGTGGGCACTGGCCTTGGCTGCAAATATTCGAACGTCCAGGACGCCATCAATGCGGCGGCGGCCAATCCTGGAGAAGACTATGTGTGGATTTCCCAGAACGAGTCGTACAGCAATCAGGCGATCACCATCAATGGGCAGGATGTGATTGTCGAAGGCGGCTTTGCTCACTGCGCCGACAATCAGCCGGCGCCGGGCGCGCGGACAGTGCTACGAGGCGCGAACGGCCACAGCGTGTTTCACATTACCGGCAACAGCAATGTGACCCTGCAAGGTCTCGAAATATCCGGCGGGAGCCCCGCTGACCGGGGCGGCGGCATTGCATTCTCCGGCCATGGCGGCCTCAGCGCCTCCCAGTTGTGGGTGCACAACAACCAGGCCAGCTATGGCGGCGGTATCGACATGAATCCTTCGGGTCCGAGCACACTGACCTTGCTGAATTCCGTCGTGTCCCAAAATACAGCCACGATCCAGGGCGGCGGCATTCGTGTCGAGGGGCACTCGACGCTACTCACGGATGGCAAGAGTTATATCTCGGAGAACAAAGCGCTTGGCAACGGTGATGTCGCCTATGGTGGCGGCATTGAAGTTGTTGGGCCGGCAAAAGCTGAAGTAAGTTCGACCGTGTGGCTCAATCATGCGGCCTACGGCGGAGGCATTGCCGTGAGAGGCCATGGCAACGACAGCGCGACCCTTAGCCTGTATACGACGGATGCCACCCATCCCGTCTCCGTTTACGGCAATGTCGCCTCGCATACCGGCGGCGGCATTTTTCTCAAAGGGGATACGAAGGTAGCCGGCTCCGGGGCGACGGCCTATCTGTGGGCGCGGGATTTCTCCATCGACGGCAACGCTGCGGCCAACGGCGCCGCAATCTATGGGGATGTGGTCAACAGCAGCCTTTTGCCGGGCCCGGGCAGCTATCACGGCGTTCACGTCCACCTCAATAACGGATCCCAGTCCACGCGGCTTCAACCCGTGGTCTGCAAAGTCGGGCCAAAGTGCAACGAGATTGCCGACAACCTATCCCAGGACAGCAACGGAAAGCCGACCGGCGGCGCCACTGTGCTGATCCAGTCCGACGGCGAGCTTTACGCAAATCGCTTCGCCGCACGCCGCAATCACGGCGGCAGCCTGTTTCAGTTTGTCGACGACCAGGATCAGGCTCCTTCCTCGGCGCTTCATGACTGCTTGTTAGCAGACAATGTGGAAACGGCGCCCCTCATCGTGGTTACCGGTGGCGCGAAGGCATCGCAGCTGATCGTGGATACCTGCACTATCGCCAACAACCGCGTGGACACGGCCTCTGTTCCGGCCTACACGATCGGGGCCGACGTGAACTTCATGGAGCTGACGAATTCGATCGTCTACGATCTCGGAGCCCAGGTCATCGACTTCCACGGCCGACCGGCCGGCGATTTGACCGCGAGGTACGACTTGGTCAACAACAGCAGTACATTGCCGGATGGACTGGGCATTCTCAAGGGAGCGCCAACGTTCGTCGATGCCGCCCAGCAAGATTATCATCTCGCAAGCGCCTCCCTTGGCGTCGATTACGCGCCAGGAGTGGTTGGCGACGTCGACCTCGGCAACAACCCGCGCACGGCGGATCTGATCAATGTGCCCAACGTGTTCGGGCCGATGGACCTTGGAGCTTATGAAATTCCTTTTCGGCGCGTCATCGCGCCCCCGGTTCATCCGATTCGGACGAGATAGTGTCCCCCATCTGCGTAACGCAAACTGGAAAAGAAACGGGCGCCTCTCGGCGCCCGTTTCTTGTTGCAGACCTTGTTGTTCAACCGATCAGAAGCGGTATTCCGCGCTGGCCGAGACCATGTCCGTGCTCAAGTCGACGTTGCGCTTCTTCGCGTCGAAGTAGTCGTAGTTCAGACCGACGCTGATGTTGCTGGTGACGTTGTAGCCCACACCGGCGCCGGCGTACCAGCTGTTGGCACTCAGGCTCTTGTTTACCGGGTTGATGTCATTGCTCATACCGTGGCCGGTCCAGCTGTAGAGGCCAGTGCGGCCGCTGACATACCAGTTCGGGGTGAGGTCAAAGTGGGCATTGGCGCCGGCAGTCCAGCCGTGCAGCTGGGATTTGCCTGGGGCAATCACCGGCTGGCTGTTGAAGACATTCTTCGCGTGAATGTTGCCCAGGTCGTTGTAACCCACCTCGGCGCCCAGCGAGAAGTTCGGTGCCAGCGACCAGCGGTAGCCGCCATTGAGGGCATAGCCGGTGTCATGGCCGTTGTACGGGCCCTGATTGATGGCGGTGCGGCCGACGTTGCCGTTGATGAACCAGCCACCATTGTCAGTGGGTGCGCTCTGCGCAAACACGGCTGGAACGGCCAGCAGGCCGGCAGTGGTGAGGGCGAGGGCAAGTAGGGTCTTTTTCATTTTCATTTGAGATGCTCCGATTGTCATGGCAGTCGGCCCAAAGGGGGAGTGGCCGCTGCTGCGGGCGCGCCACCCAAGTCGGGCGGCGACGCTTGCACCCTTAGATAGGGTGCTGACGGAAAGATTCAATACCGATTAGTTCAATATTAAGCCAAGGTTAATGCGGCGCCGGGTGATGGCGCGGAAGCGAGCCTCCGTGCCATCTGTCCCTTCATCAGAAGCGGTACTCGGCCGTCAGCGATGCGGTGTCGGCGGACAGGTCGACGCGGTCCTTCTTGGCATGGAAGTAGTCGTACGACAGACCCAGCCCGAAATGGTCGCTGAAGTCGTAACCCACGCCAGCGCCGGTATAGAAACTGACCTTGTCGAGGTTATGGCGGCTGATGCTCTGGTTGTCGTAGCCGTGGCCCTTCCAGCCGTAAGCACCTGCGCGGCCGCTGACGTACAGGCCTTGCCACACATTGATGCGGCCGTTCACGCCGGCGGTCCAGCCGCGCAGGGCGTCGCGCTGCGAGGTCAGGTTGACGTCGTTGCTGTTGAAGACGTTCTTCACCTTGAAGTTGCCCAGGTCGTTGTAGCCGACATCCACGCCGAGCCCCAGATCCTGGCCCACTTTCCAGCGGTAGCCGCCGTTGAGCGCGTAGGTGGTCGGGTGATCGTTGTACGGCCCCTTGTTCAGATGCGCCTGGCCGACACTGCCGCCAATGAACCAATTGCCGCTGCCGACGGGCTGATTCGGCTGGTAGTTGCCGCCGGCAGGTTGGCTGCTGGCGCTGGCGGTGGGGACTGAAGTCGAGGAGGCCGGTGTCGCGTCCTGCGCCAAGGCGGGCAGGGCTAGCAGGCTGGTGGAGGCGAGTACAAGGGCAAGCAGGGTCTTTTTCATGGGAATTGCTCCTTTTTATTGACGACGAACCCCCGTGCACTTGGGGGCTGCACGACGGTGGCGTGTGGAAGCCACGCGTCGACCATTGAACGAACCTCAGCCTGAAGCTCGGCGGTATTCGGGTCAGAGAAATTAAGGATGAGTTAATTTGCCGCGCACTATTCGCGCGTAACAAGAAGGTATGCGGACGTGTGATCGGGGCGACAGCACCCGGTCGGATCGGCGACAATGTGCGTTTTGCCAAGCCTTCCGGAGACTGATCGATGACCACCCGCCGCGAACTCGCCAACGCCGTGCGCGCCCTTGCCATGGACGCCGTGGAGGCGGCCAAGTCCGGTCATCCGGGCATGCCGATGGGTATGGCCGACATCGCCGAGGTGTTGTGGAACGACTTCCTCAAGTTCAATCCGGGCAACCCGTCGTGGTTCAACCGCGACCGTTTCGTGCTATCCAACGGCCACGGCTCGATGCTGCAGTACGCGCTGCTGCATCTGACCGGCTTCGATCTGCCGATTGAGCAGCTCAAGCGCTTCCGCCAGCTGCATTCGAAGACCGCCGGCCACCCGGAAGCCAGCGAAACGCCCGGCGTGGAGACCACCACCGGCCCGCTGGGACAAGGACTGGCGAATGCGGTCGGCTTCGCACTCGCGGAGAAGGTGCTGGCGGCGCACTTCAACCGTCCGGATCACGCCATCGTCGACCATCACACCTGGGTGTTCCTCGGCGACGGCTGCCTGATGGAAGGCATCTCGCACGAAGTGGCTTCGCTGGCCGGCACCTGGCAGCTGGGCAAACTGGTGGCGATCTACGACGACAACGGCATCTCGATCGATGGCGAAGTGCACGGCTGGTTCACCGACGACACGCCGGCACGCTTCGAGGCGTACGGTTGGAACGTGATCCGCGGCGTGGACGGGCATGACGCCGAGGCCGTGAAGAAGGCGCTGGCGCAGGCGACGTCGCAGAGTGAGAAGCCCACACTGATTTGCGCCAAGACCATCATCGGTTTCGGTGCGCCGCACAAGCAGGGCAAGGAAGAAAGCCACGGTGCGCCGCTGGGCAAGGACGAGATCGCTGCCGCCCGCGCGCAGCTGGGGTGGAACCATGCGCCGTTCGAGATTCCGGCCGAGATCTATGCAAGTTGGGATCATCGCAAGGTTGGTGGCGAGAGCGAGCAGAGCTGGAACGCCGCGTTCGACGCTTACACTGTCGTGCATCCGGAGCTGGCTGCCGAGTTCAAGCGGCGTCTCGCCGGCGAGCTGCCGGCCGACTGGGCTGCGAAGTCGCAGGCGTATGTCGACAAGCTGCAGTTGGAAGGCCCGGAAGTGGCTTCGCGCAAGGCTTCGCAGATGACGCTGGACGCGTTCGGTCCGCTGCTGCCGGAATTGATCGGCGGCTCGGCCGATCTGGCCGGCTCCAACCTGACCAAGTGGAAGGGCAGCCTCGATGCCGCCACCGGCAACAGCGCGGACGGCAAGGGTAACTATGTCTACTACGGCGTGCGCGAGTTCGGCATGACCGCGATCGCGAATGGCCTGGCGCTGCATGGCGGCTTCATCCCGTACGACGCCACCTTCCTGGTGTTTTCCGACTACGCGCGCAACGCGGTGCGCATGAGTGCGCTGATCCCGGCGCATGCGATCCACGTCTACACGCACGACTCGATCGGCCTGGGCGAGGACGGCCCGACCCATCAGCCGGTCGAGCACATGGCCAGCCTGCGCTACATCCCGAACAATCAGCTATGGCGCCCGTGCGACGCGGTGGAATCGGCCGCGTCGTGGAAGGCGGCGATCGAGCGCAAGGGCGCGCCGTCGTGCCTGATCTTTTCGCGGCAGAATCTCAAGCATCAGCAGCGCAGCACGCAGCAGGTCGCCGACATCATGCGCGGTGGCTACGTGCTGTCCGATCCGCTGGATACCAAGTTCCAGGCTATCCTGATTGCCACCGGTTCGGAGGTGGAGCTGGCGATGGAAGCTTCACGCGCACTGGCGCAGCAGGGCGTCGCCGCTCGCGTGGTGTCGATGCCGTGCACTGAGGTGTTCGACGCGCAGCCGCTGGAATACCGCGAAGGCGTGCTTCCCGGCTGGTGCCGCGCCCGCGTCGCGGTGGAGGCGGCGACGGCCGACTTCTGGTGCAAGTACGTGGGACTGGACGGCGAGGTGGTCGGTATGACTACGTTCGGCGCTTCCGCCCCGGCACCGCAGCTGTTCGAGCACTTCGGTTTCACGGTGGCACATGTGATCGATGCGGTGAAGCGCGTTATCCGCTGAGCATTCTCGACGGATACAAAAAAGCCGCGGCTATGCCGCGGCTTTTTCATGCGTGGCATTGAACTCAGGCTAAGAGCAGTCTGGCCAGTTCGTCCGGCGTCGCGGCGATCGCGCTGGCGCCGGCCTGCTCCAGTTCTGTGCGGCTGCCGAACCCCCACAGTACGCCGATGCCACGCACGTGATTGGCGACCGCGCCATCGATGTCGAAGTGGCGATCGCCGATCATCACCGCATCTGCCGGTCTGCACGCGAAGTCCACCAGTGCCTCGGCAATCATCGAAGCCTTCTCGCTGTGCGCGCTGTCGGGATGCGGGCCGTACAGGCGCAGAAACGCTTCACCGAACGGCAAGTGCGCGATGATCGGCGCGGCGTGCCGCTGCGGCTTGCTGGTCACCACCGCCAGTTGTTGGCCGGCGGCGAGCAGCCGTTCGATCAGCGCCTCGATGCCCGGGTAGATCGCGTGCTCGCGCCAGCCGTGCGTATTGAAGCGTTCGTGGTAGTACTCCACGGCAGTCTCGATCCGCTCGGCGTCATGATCCAGCAGCGGCGCAAAACTGTGCCGCAGCGGCGGGCCGATCCAGCGGCGCAGTTCCTCGTGCGTCGGTGCGGGGACGTCCAGGCGTGCCAACGCATGTTTCACGCATGCGGTAATGCCGTGTTCGGAATCGATCAGGGTGCCGTCGAGGTCGAACAGGCAGAGCATTACTTCGCGGCCCGCGCCTTCAATGCGGTGACCGCCGGCAGTTCCTTGCCTTCGAGGAATTCGAGAAAGGCACCGCCGCCGGTGGAGATGTAGGAAACCTGGTCGGCGATGCCGTACTTGTCGACCGCGGCCAGCGTGTCGCCGCCGCCGGCGATCGAGAACGCGCTCGACTCGGCGATCGCACGCGCCAGCGTTTCGGTGCCTTTGCCGAACGCGTCGAACTCGAACACGCCGACCGGGCCGTTCCACACCACCGTGCCGGCCTTGGCGATCAGTTCGGCGTAGCGCCTGGCGGTCTCCGGCCCGATGTCGAGGATCATCTCGCCATCGCCAACCTGGTCGACCGGCTTCACCGTGGCCGGTGCTTGCGCCGAGAATGCCGGCGCCACCACCACGTCGACCGGCATCGGGACTTCGACACCGCGGCGCTTGGCATCGGCCAGCACCTTCTTCGCCGCGTCGATCAGGGCCGGTTCGTACAGCGAGTTGCCGACCGAGTGGCCCAGCGCGACGATGAAGGTGTTGGCGATGCCGCCGCCGACGATCAGCTGGTCGACCTTGCCGATCAAGTTGTCCAGCAAGGTCAGCTTGGTCGACACCTTGGAGCCGGCGACGATTGCCAGCAGCGGATGCGCCGGATGCTCCAGCGCCTTGCCTAGCGCGTCCAGCTCCGCGCACAGCAGCGGGCCGGCGGCGGCGATCGGTGCGTATTTGATCACGCCGTGGGTGGAGGCCTGCGCGCGATGCGCGGTGCCGAACGCGTCCATCACGAAGATGTCGCACAGTGCGGCGTACTTCCTCGAGAGCGTCTCGTCGTCCTTGCCCTCACCGACGTTCATGCGACAGTTTTCCAGCAACACCACTTCACCGGACGCCACTTCGACTCCGTCGAGATAGTCAGCCACCAGTCGTACCGGCGCGCCAAGTTTGCCGCCCAGCCATTGCGCCACCGGCGCCAGCGAGGACTCGGCGTCGAACCGGCCTTCCTTTGGGCGACCCAGGTGCGACAGCACCAGCACCTTCGCGCCGGCGTCGCGAGCGGCCTTGATCGTCGGCAGGGCGGCATCGAGGCGCTGGGTCGAGGTGATCTGGCCGTGGTCGTCGATCGGCACATTCAGGTCTTCGCGGATCAGCACGCGCTGGTTGCGCAAATCGAGATCACTCATGCGGATGACTGACACGGCGGAACTCCGGTATTGGATGAGAGGATCGCCCTCTGGCGGGCAGCAACCGTCTATTGTCCGGCGCACTGCCTGTCGATGCAAACGGCAACCGGGCAGATCGGGCTTCCGGGAGCGGCATGGCAGCCGGCCAAGTATGGAGACCAGTCTGTAGCTAAACTGCGGTTACTCGTGCAAGGGGATGGCTCATGACTAACGGTCTGGTGCTTTACGGCTACTGGCGTTCCAGTGCTGCCTATCGCGTGCGCATCGCACTGAATCTGAAGGGTTTGAGTTATGAGTCGCGGCCGGTGCATCTGCTGCACGATGGCGGCCAACAGCATGCGGCGGACTATCGCGCGCTCAATCCGCAGGAGCTGATTCCCTGCCTGCTCGATGGCGATCGGGTGATCACCCAGTCGCTGGCGATCATGGAATACCTCGACGAGATGCATCCAGAGCCGGAGACGGCGCTGTTGCCGGTTGATGCGCGCGGGCGCGCGCAGGCGCGCGCGCTGGCGATGACGGTGGCCTGCGACATTCACCCGCTAGGCAATCTGCGCGTGCTGCAGCAGCTCGAAACGCAGTTCGGTGCCAACGAAGAGCAGCGCGCGGCATGGTCGCGGCACTGGATCGCCAGCGGTTTCAAAGCGATGGAAGCGATGCTGACCGACAATGCGGCGACCGGCCGTTACTGCCACGACGAGACGCCGAGCATGGCGGACGCTTGCCTGGTGCCGCAGGTCTACAACGCGCTGCGCTGGAAACTGTCGATGGACGATTACCCGACACTGTGGCGGATTTATCAGGCGTGCAACGAGCTGGAGGCGTTCCGGCTGGCGGCGCCGGAAGTGCAGCCGGACGCGCCAGCGATAGTTTGAAGAAAGTCTTTCGCGAGAGTGGCCCCTCATCCGACCCTTCGGACCACCTTCCCCCCGCAAGGGAGAAGGGATGCAGAGTGGCTGGTAGCCGTGAGTTTTAGAAGCCCATGCCGTAGGGATCGTTGCCGACCAGTTCCTGGTCGTTGCTACCGCCTTCGGCCAGCCGGATCTTCAGCGCCAGGCCGTCGCGCGAATCGGACTTGTTGAGCACCTCTTCCAGCTCCACGCGCCCTTCCTTGTACAGCCGGTACAACGACTGGTCGAACGTCTGCATGCCTTCCTGCAAGCTGCGATCCATCGCTTCCTTGATCTCGTGGATCTGACCGCGGCGAATCATGTCGCGGATCACAGGTGTATTCAGCAATACCTCGGCCGCCGGAATGCGGCGGCCGTCCTTGCCGACGACCAGACGCTGGCTGATCACCGCGCGCAGGTTCAGCGCCAAGTTCATCAGCACGTTCTTGTGCGCGGATTCTGGGAAGAAATTGAGGATGCGTTCGAGCGTCTGGTCGGCGTTGTTCGAGTGCAGCGTAGCCAGGCACAGATGGCCGGTTTCCGAGAACGCGATCGCCGCTTCCATCGTGTCGGTGTCGCGGATCTCGCCGATCATGATCACGTCCGGCGCCTCGCGCATCGCGTTCTTCAGCGCCTCATGGTAGCTGTGGGTGTCCAGCCCTACCTCGCGCTGGTTCACGATGGATTTCTTGTGCCGGTGCAGGTACTCGATCGGATCCTCGATGGTGAGGATGTGGCCGGGCGTGTGCGAGTTGCGCTGGTCGATCATCGCCGCCAGCGTGGTCGACTTGCCGGAGCCGGTGGCGCCAACCACCAGGATCAAGCCGCGCGGCTCCATGATCAGGTCGCGGAAGATGCCGGGCAGCTGCAACTGGTCGATACTGGGGATCTCGCTCTTGATCGCGCGGATCACCATGCCCACTTCGCCGCGCTGTTTGAACACGTTGATGCGGAAGCGGCCGGCCTCTTTCACGGCCAGCGCCATGTTCAGCTCCAGGTTGCGCTCGAACTGCGGTACCTGGCCCTCATCCATCAGCGAGTAGGCGATCTTCTTGACCATGCCGCCGGGGAGGCCGGTATTGCCCAGTGGATACAGTTTGCCCTCGACCTTGATGTTTACCGGGGCGCCCGTCGTCAGGAACATGTCCGACGCGCCCTTGTCTACCATAAGCTTGAGGAAGTAACCGATGTCCACGTATGACCCCTGTTTCTATGCGCGTTGCAATAATGGATTATGCCTGCCCACAATACGTTGCGACACACCATGAGGAATGTGATGTACATCTTTTCCCCGCTGGCCGGATCCCTTGGCCGCATCCGTACGGCAGCCGCCGTGCTGGTACTGACACTGGCGCTGACCGGCTGCGCCACGGTGCCCCCGCCTAATGATTCGATGAATCTGGCGCAGACCCAGCTGCAGGCCGCACGCGATGCCGGCGCGGCCGACTATGCGCCGGTCGACCTGGGCTTCGCGCAGGACAAATTCCAGCAGGCGCAGGCGGCGATGGCCGCGCGCAAATATGCCGTGGCGGCTGATCTGGCCGATGAATCGCGTGCCGATGCCGATCTGGCGCGAGCCAAGGCCCGGCTGGGCGCGGCGCGCGCGCAGATCCAGAACAAGGTGCAGGAAAATACCCACCTGCGCAGCCAGGGCGAACAATCGGCAGCAGCCAGTCAAGCGCCACCGGCAGCTCCCGCTGGTGTGTCTTCCGGCACGATGCCTACTGAGGACATGCCAGCACCGGCCGCGTCCGATGTATCGACACCGCCGTCAGGCGCCGGCTTCCAGACCATGCCCGACAACAGCCAGCAGCCGGCCTCCGGCTCAAGCACTCGGGAGGTGCAGCCATGAAGCGGTTCACCCTCATCTTCACCTCGATGGTCTTGGCCCTGGTTGCCGTGGGATCCGCGCACGCCCGGCAGGACGACATCGACATCAACCGGTTGGCCGGCAGCCTCGACCAGCTCGCCAACGACCCCAGCCTGGGCGGCTATGCGCAGGCCGAGCAGGCGCGCGCGCGCGATGCGATCAGCCGGCTGGCACAGGCGAGTTCGCATGAGCGGGCGCATGACCTGTATCTGGCGGAACGGCGCGTGGATCTGGCCAAGGCAGCCGCACAACTGCAGGATGCCCAGCTCAAGCTGACCCAGCTCGATCGCGAACACGACCAGATCCTGCTCGACAACAGTCGGCGCGACGTGGAAATGGCGCGACGCGAACTGGAGCGCCAGCGTCTGCAGAACCAGTTGGCGCAGGAAGAGGCTGCCCG
>DASZCB010000310.1:0-4141 GCA_035943575.1 Rhodanobacter sp.
CCGAGGTGCAGATGTACGACGCGTTGCTCGCGCTCTCCGGTTCGCCGGTGGTCGCCCTCAACCGCGCGCTGGCCATCGCGGAACTGCAAGGTCCGCGCGCCGCACTCGAGATCGTGGATGCGCTCGCTGCCGACGGCCGGCTCGTCGATTACCAGCCCTACTGGGCAGCACGCGCGGCACTACTGGCGAGAACCCACGCCTACCCCGAGGCTCGCGATGCCTTCGATATCGCGATCGGCCTCGCCAGCGACCCCGCCGTCCGGCGCTTCCTGCAGGGGCGTCAGGCCGTATTGCCACGCTGACCGGATCCAAAGACGCGCCAGTGGCGCGGGATTCCGCGAGTTCCGGGGTGATACTTGACATGTGACAATAAGGTCACATATCGTACGGCCGTGGATAACGATCAGGTATTCAAGGCGCTTGCCGACCCAACCCGTCGATGGCTTCTCGATCTGCTCTTCGAGAAGGACGGTCGCACGCTTACGGAACTGGAATCTGGCCACGACATGAGTCGCTATGGCGTGATGAAGCATCTGCGAATTCTGGAGTCGGCGGGGCTGGTGATAACGCGGCGCTCCGGACGCGAAAAGCTTCACTACCTGAATCCGGTACCGATCCGGCAAATCCACGACCGATGGATCGACAAGTTCACTCAGCATCGCGTTTCTGCACTCATCGATCTCAAGAAAGATTTGGAGGGCAAGGCATGACCATCGCGGCACCCAGCACCCAGCTTTACCGCATCCTGATCAAGGCCACACCGCAAGCGATCTGGGATGCCATCACTGATCCGGATTGGACCAAGAAGTATGGCTATCGCACGGCGGCGGAATACGACTTGCGCCCAGGCGGCGTATTCCGGCAGCCGTCGAACGCCTTCATGAAGTCGATGGGTGTTCCGGATATCGCCGTGGAAGGCGAAATTATCGAGTCGAATCGGCCTCATAAGCTTGTGCAGACGTGGCGAGCTTGCTGGGCGCCCGACGAAGCGGTTACCCGTCTCACTTATGAGATCGCCGACCGAGGCGATGGTCTGGCCGAACTAACCGTAATCCATGAACTCGAAGGCGCACCGAATGTGGCGGCGATGGTCGGCGGCTTTGTCGAAGGTGCCGGCGGTGGCTGGTGGTGGCTGCTCAGCGATATCAAAACCCTGCTCGAAACAGGTCATTCGCTTCGCAACTGAGGAGAAAACTCCATGAGCAAGGTAATGGTAAACATGAGCCTGACCCTCGATGGGGTGATGCAGGCACCTGGCCGAACAGACGAAGATCTACGTGATGGCTTTGCATACGGCGGATGGGCATTGCCGTACTTTGACCCCGTCATGGGGAGTGCTGCGGCGGAAGGTATGGCGCAGGCTCCGGCCTTGCTGCTTGGGCGTCGCACGTATGAGGACTTTTACGCCGTATGGCCTAACCGCACCGACAATCCATTCACTGAAGTACTCAACAACCTACAAAAGTATGTGGTGTCGAACACGTTGCATGAGCCGCTTCCCTGGATCAACTCCACGCTGCTTAACGGCGATGCGGCAGCTTCCGTCGCTGCGCTCAAGGCACAAGGTGGCAGCGATCTCCTTGTGTTGGGTAGCGGAGAACTGCTTCAGTCGCTGATGCAGCACAACCTCATTGACGTATACGTGCTCTCCATACACCCATTGCTACTTGGGTCGGGACGTCGCCTGTTTCGCGATGACAGTCTCTTTGCCTCGCTGACTCTCGTTGACACCAAGACGACCACGACGGGCGTCGTGATAGCAACCTATCAGCCCGCGGAACTGGCGGAAAAAAGGCAAGCGGTATCCCGTTAACGCGGACACTTCCAGGAAGGCCGATGATCGGCAAAAAAAGAGTGCCATGTCCAAGTGAAAAATTTAGCAACGAGTTCAAGCGCGAGGCTGTTGTGCAAAACGTCAGCCCACTGCACACCGCTGCCTAACTGACCAGCACCGCCAGCCGACTGATCACCCAAGTGAAGTGGCGATGCAAAGAATCGATTGCCCGGCCACAAGGACACGTGAGATCTCCTCGCGCTCGGCCAACGTCAATACCCGCGGCGAGCGTTTGCGCAACGGTGGGCGGATGCCACCGGACGCAGCGACGATCCCGCGAACCGAGGAATGGTGTCGATCGAAAAGCCGCGCGATCTGATGTAGCGATTCACCCTGCTGCCAACGATCCCACATCTGGACTTCTGATTCTCTGTGCACTGGACTCGCGTTCGATGCTTCATATGCAACACTCCTTCTGCCTAAGCAGTCGTCAGCGTGTTGCATCGACCGGTTGAGACCGCCCTCGAAAGCAGACACCATCGAGGGTGCCTGCCAGTCAACGAACTTGATGCTGTAACCGACGAAGTTGGGAATCACTCCGTTGTCGGCGTAGTCGGCAGAGGGTTCGGGATGGTCCGATCATCTAGACACTCTGGTCATCGAACAGGAACATTTGCACGTCCTTGTCGTCAGGCGCCATGAATTTGCGATCCGCCGCACAGGCGCGCCCACACTCACTATCGAATGCCTCCTTTATCGCGGCCATCGAGTCAAAGTGCAGAATACCCACCCGGTAAGGATCGGAAGCATTTAATAGGGCAGCGATCGGGCCCTTGCTGACCTCGTATTTTATGAGGCCAGGTAGCTGTTTCGCCATGGGGATGTGAATATCGAAATAGTGCTTATCAAATGCTTCTGGATCTTTCGGTGTTTTGTAAATAACTAGCATGCGTGCCATACAACGCTCCTGTGGAAGTTTGAACAAATTTTCGCCAGCGCAACCGAAAGTAATGGCTACTTTTCTTGGCGCCTGAGGGTTGAGACGTACCTCAATGACGCTACCTGCAAGACCGGCACCCGCGCCGCCCAGTCAAGCGCAGCGTCGAGATCTGGCACATCCGAGCTCGTCACAATGACGTGCCAGCCGAACTGATTTGGACATCGCCGCAACAAATACTGTGCTCTTGTGATCCGCATCAGGATTTGACTAGCAGGCTCGACTATTGGAAGAGATAGCCATCGTGCACGAGGATGGAGCGATTGCGCGGCAGCGAAATCAGCTCGCCAAGGCGCAGCTGCTGATCCCCGACGATTTCGGATTGACTGCGTTGTCGAACCGGGGACGCTTGGATCTGCTTGAAGTCCTAGATGATTACGTTGGCGTTGGCGCCACGATCATCCTGGAGCAAATGCCGGTCAAGGATTGGCACAACTACATCAACGATCCGGCCTTGGCCGAGGCGATTCTGGGTCGGCTCGGCCACAGCTAACGTCAGGCTGGATCTGAAGGATGAATCCATGCGCCGGCTGAAAAGCCGGGGTGGTCAGTAGGCCAGCCGGCGCTGGACAGCAAGGTGGCAAAGCTAGTCAGTTTCGCTGGCGAAGCTGGTCAGTTGCTGTGGCTAAGATGGGCAGGTGGCTGGCGTTTTGCAGCTGTTGGCCTGATCCGCCAGCCGGGTGCCAACCTCAATCAGATCACCCGTGATATCGGTGTGGACACTGGGGTTCTGGCCTGTTTTGACTCAGCCGGTGGGCTGTAATTCTGGTATGCTGGTGCCGGGGAGCCGCGTCCGCACGTCCATGCGCATCTGTCCAGCGGAGGTCAGTCATATGGGCCACGACAAGTCACGCTCGAGTGTTTCGGTCGGCACTGTCGACTGGGACGATCCGCACCTGGATTCGCTGCTGCAGAAAGTCGACGGCTGGAAGCTCGACAACCGCAACGGTCAGCCGCAGCGGGAAGTGCAGATCCAGGTCAGTTCCGGATGGACGGCCAGCTCCGTCGTCAGCAAGCCTGCGCTGCTGGTTTCGAAGGATGAGGAAACCATGGTGCTGGTGACCCGGTTTCCGGTTCCACACGGTGATCACGTACGTGTGGATAGCCAGCATGAGGACGGCACCCGTACCGTGTGGGGCACGATGGTCAAAGGACGCGAGGGCTATCGTGTCGAAGATCGCGAGAACGGTCTGTTCCTGAACTGGCTGCACGTTGGCTGACGGCGCAAACCGCTGACGCGGTTGCGGCTTGCGTGGTCGATCCGAGGGGTATCTCGGACAGCGTCTGCAAGCGTCATCTCAGGCTTCGACCAGACTGCCGTCCTCGGTGTCGGCGATGACGCGATTGCGCCCGGCGCGCTTGGCGCGATA
>DASZCB010000311.1:0-4216 GCA_035943575.1 Rhodanobacter sp.
CGGGCTTGAAGCGATTCTGCAGCTTGCTGAGCACGGCCTCTTCCAATGCGCGGTGCGCGGCGAGCAGCGCGGTCAGGCCCGGCGCCTCGAAGATGATCCGACCCTTCAATCCGATCGTGGTGTCGCCGGTGTAGAGGCCACGGCCCACGCCGTATTGCGCAAACAAGGTGTTGAGCTTCGCTAGCATCAGATGCCCGGCGATCTTCTCGCCGTCCAGTGCCACCGCCTCGCCATTGACGAAGCTGACCTTCACCTGCAACGGTTTGGACGGCCATTCGGCGCGAGGCTTGCACCAGCCCACCGCGCCTTCGCCCGGCACCTGCCAGCGATCGATCTCGCCGCCGGACATGGTCAGGCCGAGCAGGTTCTCGTTGATGGTGTAGGCCTGCTGCTTGGCGCGCACGCCGAAACCGCGCTCTTCCAGATACTTCTGCTCATAGGCGCGCACCGCGGTGTGCTCCTTCTGGATCTCGCGGATCGGCGCCACGATTTCGTAATCGCCCAGCGCCTTCACCGCCAGATCGAAACGCACTTGGTCGTTGCCCATGCCGGTGCAGCCGTGCGCGATCACCTTGGTGCCCAGCTCGGCGGCGCGCTTGAGTGCGGCCTCGACGATCAGGTAGCGATCGGACACGAGCAACGGATACTGCCCCTGATAACCCTCGCCCGCCCACACGAACGGCTTGACGAAACCCTGCCAGATCGCCGGGCCGCCATCGACGGTGACGTGCGAAGCCACGCCCAGCTCGGCCGCGCGCTGCTCGATGAAGGCGCGCTCATCGGCATCCACGCCGCCAGTGTCGGCGAACACGGTGTGCACGGCCCAGCCGCGTTCCTGCAGGTAAGGCACGCAGAAGCTGGTGTCGAGGCCGCCGGAAAATGCGAGGACAATATCTTTGCTCATGGCTTGCAGATCCTGAAAAGAGAAAAGGTCAAACGGAGGCGATGACGATGCGCGGCTCGCAGCGCACCGGGAAATTCACGGAATTGGCGATGAAGCAGGCATGGTGCGCATCGTCATGCGCAGCTGCCGCCCTGACGGGATCGCTGGCGGCGCTGATGGTCACCGTGGGATGTAGCACCACTTCGACGAAACGGCCGCCGCTACCTTCGGTTTCCATCGTGCCTTCGGCGGCATCGGTGTACGCAGTCACCACTACACCGGCCACTGTGGCCATGTGCAGGTACGACAGCATGTGACAGGTGGAGAGCGCCGTCAGCAGCATGTCTTCGGGATTGTGTTTCGTGGCGTCGCCGCGGAATGTGGGATCGGACGAACCGGCAACGGTCGGCTTGCCAGCGATGCGGATCTCGTGGTCGCGGCTGTAGTTGCGATAGCCATCCGTGCCACTACCGAGGTTGCCGGTCCAGTCCACGTCCACGCGATAGTGATGTTGGTGTCCGCTGCTCACGAGTTGGAATCCTCTTGTTGCGCCATAAGGTCGGCCAGCTCCGTGTCGCCATCGCCGTCGCGCTGGCGCAGGCCGGCGATCACCCCGGCACGATTGCGCGCGGGATGGTTCTGACTCAGCTTGAACTTGCCCTCGATCCGGTCGATCACGATTTCCAGGCCGACGATCGCCCGCAGCAATTTCTCGACGTGGTCTTCCGGGGCATCGGTGACCCTCCACGGCTGCGGCTGGCCGACCTCATGATGATCGGTGAGTGTTTCCAGCAGGCGACGCAGCCATGCCGCGTCGTCGACTACCCGCAGCCTGCCATGCACATGCACCACCGCGTAATTCCACGTCGGCACCTCGCGACCTGTCTCGTGCTTGCTCGGATACCAGTTCGGGCTGATATAGCCGTGCGGGCCGCAAAAGATCAGCAGCACCTCGGCATCGTCCTGTTGCGCCAGCTCGTTGCCGCGGGCCACATGGCCGTGCAGCACTTCGCCGACCAACTCGAACGGCAGATGGTTGGCCGTCATCCCGTTGGCGGCATGGGTCACCAGCGTGGCAAACGGATACGCGCGGACCAGCCCGTGCAAGGCTTCGACGCGGACTTCCTCGAAATGTTTCGGCGTATACACGGCGGCGCTCAGCGTTGCCCGATCAGCGATGCCATCACCGCCTTCTGCACATGCAGCCGGTTCTCGGCTTCGTCGATGGCGATGCAGGCGGGCGAATCCATCACCGCGTCGGTGGCCTTGATGTTCCGGCGCAACGGCAAGCAGTGACTGAACAGGCCGTGGTTGGTCAGCGCCATCTTCGCCTCGTCGACGATGAAGTGCTTGCTCGCTTCGCGCATGGGCTTTTCCTGTTCCCAACGACCGAAATACGGCAGCGCGCCCCAGCTCTTGGCGTAGACCACATCGGCGCCTGCATAGGCTTCCTCGGTGTCGTGGCTGACCTTCAGCGAGCCACCGTTCTGCGCGGCATTCAGACGTCCGAATGCCATGTAGCGCTCGTCCAGCACATAGTCCGGTGTCGGGCATAGCAGGGTCACATCCATGCCCATCTTCGTCGCGATCAACAAGGCCGAGTTCGCTACCGCGGTGTTCAACGGTTTCGGGTGGTAAGTCCAGGTCAGCACGTATTTTTTGTTCTGCAGCTCGCCCAGATGCTCCTTCATGGCCAGCGCATGGGCCAGCTCCTGACAGGGATGGGTGATCGTTTCCATGTTGATCACCGGCACCGTGGCGTACTGGGCGAATGCCTTGATTACCTTGTCCTGACGATCCACCGCCCAGTCCTGGAATTTCGGAAACGCGCGCACCGCGATCAAGTCGACGTAGCGCGACAGCACGCGCGCCACCTCGGCAATGTGCTCCTCGGTGTCGCCATCCATCACGCTGCCCACCTCGAACTCGATCGGCCACGCGTCCTTGCCGGGCGAGAGCACGATCGCGTGCGCTCCCAGGTGAAACGCACCCAGCTCGAAGCTGGTGCGCGTACGCATCGACGGATTGAAGAACAGCAGCGCGATGGATTTGCCGGCAAGCTGTTGGCCGCGCGGCGAACGCTTGAACGCAGCGGCCTGCTCCAGCAGCGCGTCGATCTCGGCGCGGCTGTAATCCTGGGTCGTGATGAAGTGGCGAAGGGTCATGACTGCTCCAATTCCAGAATCCAAAAACAAAAAACCCGGCATGCGGGCCGGGTTTTATCGTCGATGCACATGAAACGCGTGCGACTGCCTACCCGGCCGAATATCCATCCAGCGGTCGATGCGCACGCGACGTCATGCCAGCAGCCGCGCGGGCGCTGGTGAGTACGGTGGCGGTATAGGCGGCTGCGGACATGCAGATTCCAAGTGGCGAGTGCGCATGATGGCGATATTTTCGCTGCCCTGCAACAAGAAAATCAGCGGCAGAAACGACATCGCCGCCCGTGGGCGGCGATGTCGTCAATGGAGCCGGGATTGCTCAGTCGGCCGGTTCCACCTGCACGCGCACGCGCAGACGCTCGCCCGGATCGTAGTTCAGGCGCGAGGTGTAGACCTCGCCTCGGTAACGATATTCCACGTCATAACCCACGATCCGGCGCTGCTCGCTCATCGAGCTGACCTGGCGACACTGGGTCTGGGTACCTTCGTAGTCGCTGCCGTGGTCCGACACGCGATTGCCAACCGCACCACCCGCCACCGCGCCGACGACGGTAGCCGCCTTGCGCCCGTCGCCCTTGCCAACAGTATTGCCGAGCACGCCACCGATCACGGCACCCAGCACCGTGCCGACCGCGCTGTTGCCGCCTTCATGGCGCACCACCGGCTGGTCGTAGCATTCCTGCCGCGGCACTTCGGTGCGGGTGATGCCCTGTACCGGGTCCGCCCGCAACACGTCGGCCCAGCCGTAGTGAGCATTATCGTCATTGTTCGGAGCGCGCATATCCTGTGCACAGACGCCGGAGGCTATCAAGGCAAGCGCCAGCGCGGAAAGCCATATTTTGGTCATTGCGACCTCCCATCGAGAAGCATCAGACGCGTCTGCGCGCGTAACTGACTGTATTTGAGCAATATCACGCTGAATACACGCTTAGAATCGACCTGATGCCACCGTGCCGCTTACACCTTGTTAAGATGCCGGGCTGGTCGCGCTCTGCTTTTGCGCTGCCCCACGCTGCGGATTTCACCGATGCCGATTTCGCTCTACAACAGCCTGACCCGTCGCACCGAGCCGTTCGCTCCGCTCGATTCCGAGCGCGTGACTATGTATCTGTGCGGCCCCACCGTCTACAACTACGTGCATATCGGCAATGCGCGCGGCCCGGTGGTGTTC
>DASZCB010000312.1:0-9913 GCA_035943575.1 Rhodanobacter sp.
GTCCTGAACAGCGCGGGCACCGTGCTTGCGACCTTGGCGACCTACTCGAACGTCAACGCTGCCAGCGGTTACACCGTGCATACCGCGAACCTTGCCGCGTATATCGGCCAGACGGTGACGATCAAGTTCACCGGTACGGAAGATTCCTCGCTGCAGACCTCGTTCGTGCTGGACGACGTCACGCTGACCGTGCAGTAAGCCACTCCGACGGCAGCCGCCTCGCGCGGCTGCCGTCAACGGTTATCCAGGAAGCGCAAGACCGCATCACAAGTTTCAAACCATGAAGTCTTCTGGCCCGATCGGCAACGATCGGGCTTTTTTTTGCGTGCGCACAGCTTAAAGAGACCGGCGGATCGGTTCATTCAGCGCAGGCAGCATGCGACCATGCGTGGATGACCCAGACAGCACATTCCCGATTGGCGATCATCGGCGGCGGCCCGGCGGGCCTGATGGCAGCCGAGGTCGCGTGCGCGGCGGGCATGACGGTCGATGTGTACGACACGATGGGCTCGGTTGGCCGAAAATTTCTGCTTGCCGGCAAGGGTGGTCTCAACCTCACCCACGGCGAGCCAGCGGCGCGTTTTATGGAGCGCTACGGTGCGCGCCAGACGGAGATCCAGCGCTGGCTCGATGCGTTCGATGCGGACGCGTTACGAGCCTGGGCGCGCGGGCTTGGCGTGGAGACCTTTGCCGGCAGCTCCGGCCGAGTGTTTCCCGCGGATCTGAAAGCGGCTCCCTTGCTGCGCGGCTGGTTGCGCCGTCTGCGTGAGTCGGGCGTGACATTCCACATGCATCACCGCTGGCTCGGCTGGCAGGCACACGGCGCCTTGCATTTCGCCACGCCGCAAGGCGCGCGCGCGGTGCCGACGGATGCAGTGATCCTGGCGCTCGGCGGCGCCAGCTGGCCGCAGCTGGGTTCCGACGGTGCCTGGGTGAAACCGCTGCAACAGGCCGGCATCGACATTGCGCCATTGCAACCGGCGAACTGCGGTTTCGAATTGCCGTGGAGCGAGCATCTGTCCAGTCGTTTCGGCGGCGCTCCGCTCAAGCCGGTGGTGGCGCACTGGATCGATCGCAACGGTGTGGCCCATGCGCGCCAGGGCGAGTTCGTGCTCAGCGAATACGGCATCGAAGGCAGCCTGATTTATGCGATCGGCGCCGAGCTTCGCGAGCAGATTGCCGAACGTGGCGAGGCGTTGCTGAGGCTGGATCTGGTGCCGGGCTACACCCAGCCGGTGCTGGCCGATCGTCTCGCCGCCGCGCGCGGCAAGCACAGCATCGGCGACTGGCTGCGCCGCCGTGCCGGGTTGGATGCGGCGAAGTGCGCGCTGGTGTTCGAGCTCACCGACAAAGCCACACTGGCCGATCCACTGGCGCTGGCTGCACAGCTCAAGGCCTTGCCGCTGCGGCTGCGCGCGCCGCGGCCGGTGGCCGAGGCGATCAGCACGGCCGGCGGCGTGCGGTTCGAAGCGCTGGATGAAAACCTGATGCTGCGTGATCGTCCCGGGGTGTTCTGCGCCGGAGAGATGCTCGATTGGGAAGCACCGACCGGCGGCTACCTGCTCACCGCCTGTTTCGCCAGCGGGCTGATTGCCGGCCGCGGTGCGGCGCGCTGGTTGGGCGCGTAGAAGGTTCTGCTTCCGGCTTCAGTCAGCGCAGTCTTCAGTGCAAAGGCCGCTTGACCAGCGTGATCTCGAACAGCTTCGGCCAGCGCTTGCCGGTGACGAACAGGCGATCGTGCTTGGCATCGTAGGCAATGCCGTTGAGCACATCGTTGCCGGGATCCGGCAACCCGTTGATATCGAGCAGGCCGCTGAGATCGATCCAGCCCACCACGTGGCCGGTCGTCGGATTGATCCGCGCGATGCGGTTGGTCAGCCACACGTTCGCGTAGATCTCGCCCTTGATCCACTCCAGTTCGTTGAGGTTCGTCACCGGCACACCGTCGGCTGTCACCGTGATGCTGCCGGTCGCCGTCAGCGATGCCGGATCTAGCACGCGCAGTGTTGACGAGCCGTCGCTCATGTAGATGTGCTGGCTGTCGCGGGTCAACGCCCAGCCTTCGCCCGCATAAGCAAAAGTATGTTGCAGCTTGAAGCTGGTCAGGTCGTAGACGAAACCGATCTGGCTCCGCCAGGTGAGCTGCACCAGATGGTTGTTCCAGTCCACGATGCCTTCGCCGAAATACTGGGACGGCAGGTTGTAGCGCTGCACCACTTCGCCGGATTTCAGCTCCACCTTGCGCACGGTCGATTGGCCCGCCTCGCCGGTGCTTTCGTAGAGATAGCCGTCCTTGTAGAACAGGCCCTCGGTATAGGCGCCGGTGTCGTGCGGATAGCTGCGCACGACCTTGTAGCCGTATACAGGGATAGCTGTTTGCGCACCGCAGCCGAGCGGCAGTAGAGCAAGGATCGAAGCCAGAAGGAATGAGCGGATCATCGAGTGAGCATCCTGCAGGGGAAAACGTCGTGGCCGGCGCGGCGATCAGCCGAGCGGGCGCACGCGGAAATTGCGGCCCTTGATCTTGCCGGCGCGCAGACGCTCCAGCGCCTTGTTCGCGAGCGCGCGGCTGATCGCCACGTAGGCACGGGTGGCGAACACGTCGATCTTGCCGATGTCCTTCGCGTCGAGCCCGGCATCGCCGGTGAGTGCGCCGAGGATGTCGCCGGGGCGCAATTTATCCTGCCGGCCGGCGTCGATCACCAGCGTCTTCATCGGCGCCAAGTGTAGGGTCTTGCCGCGCGCGGGCGCGAGCTTCAGTGGACGCCAGGGCAGCGGCGTACCGGTCAACTCCTCGATGTTCGCCGCCTTCGGTCGCTCGCGCGGCGTGCACAGGGTGATCGCGAGACCGGTCTGGCCGGCGCGGCCGGTGCGGCCGATACGATGCGTGTGGGTTTCCGGATCATGTGCGATGTCGTAGCTCACCACCAGCGGCAGGGCGACGATGTCCAGTCCGCGCGCAGCCACGTCGGTGGCCACCAGTACCGCGCAACTGCGATTGGCGAAGCGCACCAGCACTTCGTCGCGATCACGCTGCTCCATGTCGCCGTGCAGCGCGAGCGCGGAGAAACCTCGGCGGTCGAGTTCCTGCGCCACCGCATCCACTTCGCGGCGCATGTTGCAGAACACCAGCGCATGCTCGGCGCGATCTCCACTCAGCAGTTGCGCGAGCGCATCAAGTTTCTGAGCCGGCTCCACTTCGTGGAAGCGCTGCTCGATCGCCGGCTGTTCATTCACCGGCGCATCCACCGT
Organism: Rhodanobacter sp.; assembly: GCA_035943575.1. Classification (GTDB taxonomy): domain Bacteria; phylum Pseudomonadota; class Gammaproteobacteria; order Xanthomonadales; family Rhodanobacteraceae; genus Rhodanobacter. The sequence goes on from DASZCB010000312.1 coordinate 3,253, forward strand.
TACTGCGACCGGATCTTTCTGCACGCGCTGACTCACCGCGCGGATCTCGTCGGGATACGTCGCCGAGAACAGCAGGGTCTGGTGGTGCTTGGCGATGCGTCCGATGATGTCGTCGATCGCTTCGGTGAAACCCATGTCGAGCATGCGGTCGGCTTCGTCCAGCACCAGCACCTTGATGCCGCCGCCGTGCAGGCTCTCGCGCTTCAGATGCTCCTGGACGCGGCCGGGCGTGCCGACCACGATGTGCGGGTCATGCGAGAGCGAGGCCAGTTGCGGCCCCAGCGGCATGCCGCCGCACAAGGTCAGCAGCTTCACGTTCGGGATGTTCGCGGCCAGCTTGCGGATCGCCTTGCTGACCTGGTCGGCCAGTTCGCGGGTCGGGCACAGCACCAGCGCCTGCAACCGGATCGTGTCAACGTCGATCGATTGCAGCAGGCTCAAGCCGAATGCCGCGGTCTTGCCGCTGCCGGTCTGCGCCTGCGCAATCACGTCACGGCCTTCCAGCATCGGCGGCAGACTTTGCGCCTGCACCGGCGTCATGGTGGTGTAGCCGAGCGTTTCGACGCTGGCGAGCAGGGCGGGTTTAAGGGGGAGCGAGGTGAATGAAGTCATGCACCATGATCGCATCTATGCCGGGCGTCTGCTGCCGACGCTGGGCTGGTTCGATCGTCGTCGGGCACACGTCAGCCGCTATGGCCGTACTCCGGAAGCATAGGTCGCTGCGACCCACCGGTTAGTTCGATCAGTGGAAATGCATGCTCCGCCGCCATCCGCAGCATCGTCGGCGCGATATAGGCGCGATGGACACGGTGGATCGCCGCCATGTAGAAACGACCGAACAAGTTCTTGCAATGCACGCGGGTGCCCAGGGTGATTTCCACGCGATTTCCGTCCAGCACATGCACGCCGACGCAGGAGCGAAAGATCAGATGTTTGTCGTCGGCACCGAGAATGACCTGCGCACGGCTTTTATCGTGGCCTATGCACTGGCCGAGTACCGGATAGCACCGATCGAACAGCATGTTGCTGGGCGGCGACAACAGCGAGGACACCGGACAGCCGAGCGGCGAGGTGCGCAGACCGATCGGCCTCACCAGCAGATTGCGTAGCGCCATCATGCGCGAGACACCGGCGGGCTGGTTGTTCAGAAAGCCGTCCAATAACTGGCTCAACAGGATCGTGGCGCTGGTGCTGGCAACGTCACTGGCGTTGAGCGCGAGTCGGAACATGTCCTGGTGCTGGCACGGCTTGTTGGTCAGTTGCTGCGCCAGCAGCGAACCGGCAGGCAGGCTGTCGAGCTCGGTGACGGCGAGCCGGCTACCGTTCTCGCTGAGAAAGCCGGTCGTGCGTCGCCACGCGGCCCATGCGCCGCGGATCAGCCCGGCAGCGCAGCGTACGGATTTGCATAGCAGGCCCTGCAGCGTGCCGGGCAGGGCATCCAACGAAAGATGGGTGGTCGGCACGTGCAGATGATCGGCTGGCATGTCGCGCAGCAAGTCGTCGACCGCGGTCGGCAGCAACACGGTAAGTGCGGGGATGCTTGATGCATTCGCCAGTACCTGCTCGCGCAGTGCGTCCGGCAGATCGCCGCCGAGTTCGTTGGTGTGACACGACAGTGCGAAGAGCGCCGGGTGCAGCGAGTTTTTCGCCAGAGGCGCGAACTGGTGCCAGGTATCGCCGCCAAAGCGCACGGTGAACAGGCAGTCCGGCGGAATGTTGATATGGCGCAATGCCTGGATGAAGCTTTGCGGGTCTTGCTCGATCTGCGCCTGCGTGGCGGTGGAGAAACGCAGCTGGGCGCCGCCGCTGCCGGAGATCGCGGTGAACACGCGGTGGCCGGCATGTCGATGGAACGGATGGCCTTTCGCGCCCACTGCAAACGAGTACAGCGACGTGGCGTCGCCCTTCGAAAGATCCGTACTGCCGAGCCGGGCGGACGGTTCGTCCAGTTCGTCGATGAAGTCGGTATGCGCACGCTGGCGGGCCATCGCGCCGGCAAACACTTGGTCGCCGGCGCCATGCCCGAGTTGCGCGATCAGCGCGACTTCCACTGGCAAGCCGCCCGATAGAGAAGGGATGCGCGTGGAAGGAAAAGTCTCGACCAGCTTTGCGTGTGTTGTCATCGAATTCCCCGATGTCCGAATCCCGTTGTGCTCAGGCGCCCTGCTTTTTCGTGGCCAGCTTGCGCGACTCGCGCTTCAGTGGACCGGCCGTGGGGCAGATCTCGAACGCGAAGCCGGTCAGTGTGTTCACCAGGCTGTCCTTGTTGAGCTTGTAGACGATGAACTGGCCACGGCGCTCGCTGGTGACGAGCCCGGCGGCATCCAGTACCGATAGGTGTCGCGAGATCGCCGGCGCGCTCATCGCGAAGCGGCTGGCGATCTCACCAGCGCTCAATTCCTGTGCCGACAGGTAGGCCAGGATTTCCCGGCGCGGTCGAGAGGCGAGAGCTTCGAAGATACGATCGGCAGTCATAATGAATTAATCATTTAAAGTAATAGTTAAATATATACATCTGAAAATTTCGGCCGTCAACTGCCCCTGCCTGGCTATGCCATTCCTCGTTCCTTCCGGCCGTGGTGCGTGCCGATGACTTGCATCCACGCGCCAGCTCGCCGACCCTGTACGGCTATTGCCTCAGTGATTACCGTCATGGATATCGTTTTCATCGAAGACCTGCGCATCGACACCGTCATTGGCATCTATGACTGGGAGCGCCGCGTGCGGCAGACGTTGTCGTTGGATATCGAGATGGCGTTCGATAACACGATGCCGGCGGCCAGCGACGACATTGCGCTGACGCTGAACTACAAGGACGTCTCCAAGCGCCTGATCAGCTATGTGAGCGAGTCGAGTTTCGGTCTGGTCGAGACGCTGGCCGAGCGCTGCGCGGCGATCATTCGCGAGGAGTTCGGGGTGAGCTGGGTGCGCCTGAAACTGTCCAAGCCCGGCGCGGTGCGTGGCGCGAAAGCGGTTGGTGTGCGGATCGAACGCGGCACGCGGCCGGACTGATGGCGCGGGTCTATCTGAGCTTGGGCTCCAACCTTGAGCCGCAGCATTATCTGCCAGCAGCGATTGCCTCCTTGCGAGCGCACTTCGGCGCGATCACGGTGTCGCCGGCTTATCGCAGCCGGTCGGTGGGCTTTGACGGCGCGGATTTCGTCAATCTGGCGGTGGGGCTGGATACCGACTTGTCGCCCGAGATGCTGAACGACTGGCTGCATGCGCTGGAGGATGGTCATGGCCGTCGTCGTGATGTGCCGCGCTACTCCGATCGCACGCTGGATATCGACATCGTGTTCTATGACGCACTGGTGCTTGATGGGCAGGGGCATCTGCAGATTCCGCGCAAGGAGTTGCAACATGCGTTCGTGCTGAGGCCGATCGCGGATATCGCGCCGACGTTCCGGCATCCGCTGAGCGGCCTCAGCATGGCCGAGCTGTGGGCTGCGTTTCCGGCGGAGCACGAGCCACTGACCGTCGAACCGTTGCCGGACTGAAGGGCCTGCACTGTCGCGCGTGGATGGCTGGTGCTAGAAAGGCATCTTCATAATCCACGGACGAGGGGGCGACACATGGCTGGAAAATTTGCACGCAGTTGGGCCTTGATGAAGGCGAGTGCGACGGTATTGCGCTCGGACAAGTCATTGCTGGTCTTTCCGTTGCTGTCGGGGCTGTGCACGTTGCTGGTGGCGGCGAGCTTCCTGATACCGGTTGCGGTGATGGTGATCGGTGGCGAACATGCCGGGCAGGATTTCCATCAACGCATGTCGGCGGGCGCGTATCTGCTGATGTTCGCGTTCTATCTGGTGCAGTACTTCGTGATCATCTTCTTCCAGACCGCGTTGACCGGTGTGGCGCTGATGCATCTGCGTGGCGAACCGACCAGCGTGGCGGCGGGGTTTGCGCTGGCGCGTTCCCGGTTGCCGCACATCTTTGGCTACGCACTGATTGCGGCCACTGTCGGACTGGTGCTGCGCATGATCCAGGAGCGCCTTGGTCTGATCGGGCGGCTGGTGGTCGGCTTCCTCGGCCTGGCCTGGACCGTGGCGACGTTTCTGGTGGTGCCGATCCTGGCCAGCGAGGATGTCGGCCCGGTCGATGCAGTCAAGCGCAGCGTGGAACTGCTCAAGCGCAGCTGGGGCGAGAACCTGATCGGCAACGGCGGCATTGGCATGGTGTTCGGTTTGCTGATGGTCGTGGCCGTGCTGGTAGGCGCGGTACTGATCGGCGGCGCGTTCGCGTTGCAGTCGGTCGTGGCGATCGTGCTGGCGGTGACCGTGGTGGTGCTGGGATTCATCCTGCTCGGCCTGATCCAGTCGTCGCTGCAGGGCATCTACGCGGCCGCGCTGTATCGCTATGCGGAAGCGGGCGAGGCCAGTGTCGGTTTTGACCAGGCGTTGCTGGAGCAGGCGTTCCGCAGCAAGCAGAAGAAGTGATGTATTGGACTGCCTCCCCGTGCAGGGGAGGCAGTCACACCGACAACGTGCGACCACCGTCGATGCGGATGATCTGGCCGGTGACGAACGGCGCGTCGCGCAACAACCACAGTACCGCGCCGGCCACATCGTCCGGCGTGCCGCCACGTTGCAGCGGTGTACGTGCCAGCATCGCCTGCTGGTCGGCATACGGTTTGCCGTCGCTGGGCCACATCACGGCGCCGGGGGCCACGCCGTTGACGCGGATGTCCGGGCCAAGATCCAGTGCCATTGAACGGGTCATCGCGGCTAGCGCAGCCTTGGCCATGCAGTACAGCGGGTGTTCCGCCAGTGGCCGCTCGGCGTAGATGTCGATCAGGTTGACGATGCCGCCGCGCGCTACGCGCAGCGCCGGAATCGCCGCCTGGCTGAGGAAGAACGGTGCCTGCGCATTAGAGGCGAACAACTCGTTCCACTGTTGCGGTGTCGCGGTGCCCAGCGGTGTGGGGTAGAACGCCGAGGCATTGTTGACCAGCGCATCGAGCCGACCGTAATGCGCCAGCAGCTGTTCGATCATGATCGGCAAAGCGGACAACTCGGCCAGCTCGGCCTGCAGCAGCAAGGTGCTGCTGGCGCGCTGCTGCTCCAGCTCGTCGGCCAGGGCGCGGGCGTCATCGGCGGAACGGCGATAGTGCAGCGCCAGATCGTAACCGGCCGTGTGCAGCGCACGCGCGATCACCGCGCCGACGCGTCGGCCGGCGCCAGTGATCAGCGCGACGGGTCGATCATGGCGTGGCGGCATGCGGCGGCTCCGGCAAATATCCAGGCTGCAGCTTGCCGCAAAGAGGCGCTTGCGTCATCCGCAGCTGCGGCCCTCTATTCCGCTTCCGGTTTGCGCGGCTTGCCGGTTGCCTTGCGCGCGGTGTTGGCGACCTTGCGTGCGGCGCCGGCTACCGCCTTGTCGACCAGCTTGCCCATTGCGCGACGCACCGGCGATGCTTTCTTGCGCGGTGCCGCCTTGATGGATTCCGCGGCAGCCTCGTCGCCCTCGTCCATTATCAAGACGTCGCCGCTGAACAAGGCGATAGCGGTGCTGGCGACCTGTCCGGTGTCGTAATACGCGTAGGCTCCGACGCCGAGCGCACCGATCACCGGCAGCCAGCGCGAGATGCCTTCGCTCACCGTACGCTGGGTCAGTTTCACGCCGATCTGCTTCGCCACACGTTGCGCGACGGCGTAGGACATGCGGCGGAACACCAGCCGGTCGCCGATCTGCACAACCAGGTCGCGGAACGCCTGCGCGGCGGTATGCCGGAACAGGCACCACAGCATCTGTTCGCGACCCAGGGTGTGATCGCGGCCGTAAGCAGCGGCGATATCGCTGACCATCTGGCCCTGGATCTTCCAGATCGCGATCAGCTCCGGCAGCAGGGTCAGCCAGCCTAGCGGTCCCGGCGGCAGCGCCAGCGAGCCGGCGGTGATGGCGGCGCGCTGTGCGGCACGATTGGCCAGGCGGCGTGCCTCGCTGGCGGGATCCTTGCTGCTGCCGATCTTGCTGTCCGGCACCTTGCTGACGAAATCGAGGATCGCCTGGGTCACCCGGTTGTGTTCGACCGGTGCGATGACGGCGGGTACTTGCTGGGTGTGCTTGGTCATGCGTGACTCCATAAGGCGTGCGGCGCGGCGAGCGCGGCATGCGTTCCGGACAGTCTAGGGACTCTGTGTGAAGCGGGACTCAATGGACTGTCGCACGATCTCGCCATGGTCGGCGCGGTGCCTGTTCATCGGCAGGCATGACTTCTGGCGCAGGCACGACAGGATAAGTTAAAGGTAATGTTATAACATTACTAACAATCTTCCCTGCCACCCCTGCTGGATTCCTCGATGAAACCTTCCTTGCTTGCCTTGAGCCTCGCTATTGCGCTGGGTACCGCAACCGTTGCCCACGCCACCGATACACCGGTTGAAACGACTGCCAGCGCACCCGCCACGACGAATGCGGATGACGTGACCGATCACGGCACGCGCAACAAGCCGGCGCCGAAGGTACGGGAGCTGGGTGCGGTCAGCGTGACGGCGGCGCTGGATCAGGCGCGCAACGCGTTGTCGCCGGACACCGGCAGCAGCCAGTACGTGATCGACCAGAAGGCGATCGCGCAGCTGCCGCTTGGCGCCGCCACGCCCGTCAATCAGGTGGTGCTGCAGGCGCCCGGCGTAGTGCAGGATTCTTACGGCGGTCTGCA
>DASZCB010000313.1:0-2459 GCA_035943575.1 Rhodanobacter sp.
GTGCTGATCAATGCCTGCGCGGTACTGCTGGTATTCGTCATGGCCGCGTTGTTGCTGGTCGCGCTGGCGCGTTGGCAAGTGCGTCGTTCAAGCAAGACCACAGCGCTGCCAGCCCAAACCTGACGACGGCTGCGCGCCCGCTTCAGCTCACCGACGCGCGCAGATCCGCCAGCAGAACGCCGGACTGCATCGCCTCATCGTCGTGATCCGGATCGCGCCAGCTCTCCTGCAATGCATCGGCATACCAGTGGCACATGCCCGGCAACTCACGCAGCCGTTGTGCGTAGGCGCTGGCCGCAGCGCCCAGCGCGAGGCCATAGGTCTGAATGCGGAAGGCTACCGGCGCGAAAAACGCATCCACCGCGCCGAACACATTGCCGGCCAGGAACGGGCCGCCGAAGCGGGCCAAACCTTCGCTCCACAATTCGTCGATGCGTGCGATGTCGGCGCGCAACGCCGCCGGCAACGCATCGGGCAGACGGATACGCAGGCCGCAATTCATTCCGCAATGCGTACGCAGCGCGCCGAAGCCCGAATGCATCTCGGCGGCAGCACAGCGCGCCCACGCGCGTGCCCGCGCATCGGACGGCCAGACGTCCGGATGGCGCTCGGCCAGGTATTCGGCGATCGCCAGCGAATCCCACACCACGGTGTCGCCGTCGCGCAGGCACGGCACCTTGCCGTTCGGCGAGAACGCGCGGAACGCGTTCCAGTTCGATCCGCTGTCGGACGCGAACGGCACCAGTTTTTCTTCGAACGGAATGCCGAGTTCGCTCAGCATCAGCCACGGCCGCAGCGACCAGGACGAGTAATTTTTATTGGCGATATGCAGCTCGTACATGCGCGGCCCTCTCAGTTCTGTTCACAGGTATCGGATGACGCCAACACGACCGGCGCGGCGCGGCGGCGCGCATTCGCCAGCACCACGCCGCCGACGGTGATCACGCCGCCGACCAAGGTCAGCGCTCCCGGTTGTTCGCCCAGCCACAGCCAGCCGATCAGCACCGCGATCGGCGGCGAGAAGTAGATGAAGCTGGAGACCTGCGAGGCCGAGGCCTGGCGCAGCGCGGCATTCCACGCGAGGTAGCCGACGAAGGTCGGCGCGATGCCTAGCCAGAACAGTGCGGCGATATGCGACCACGGTGCGGCCGTCAATGCCTGTGGCAGATGCAGTCCGAACGGCAGGGCGCCGAGCGTGCCCGCGAAGAACGTGAACGCGGTGACGCCGAGCATGCTATTGCGCTCGAACAGCGGTTTCTGTCCCACCCAGTAGAACGCCGAGACAAGCACACTGACCAGCACCAGTGCCGCCATCGGTTCGAACTTCACCTGCTTGCCGCTGGCCAGCACCACCAGGATCACCCCGATCAGGGCCACTCCAAGACCGGCCAGCATGCGCGGCGACAGTCGCTCGCCCACCCACACCGCCGACACCGCCGCAGTGGCAGCCGGTATCAGCGAGATCAGGATCGACGCGGTGCCGCTGGCGATGCGCGTTTCGGCATAGTTGAGGCACAGGTGATACACGGTCAGACCGGCCACGCCAAGCAGCGCCAGCTGCGGCCAGTCGCGTCGTGCGGGCAACGGTATCCGTTTGACTACCATCAGCGCGGCAAAACACAGCGAACCGATCGTGAGGCGCGCCAGAGCCACTTCACCAGGCGTGAAGGAGGCCAACGCATAGGCGATCGCGGCGTACGCCGACGACCAGGTCAGCAGGGCAATGCCGATGTAGCTGAGGGCACGGCCGTCGAGACGTTGAGCGGTATCCATGGGGACGGATTCCAAATGGGGAGTGCGCATCCTAGTCTTGCCGAGCGCGCCGAGGAATAATGCATCGCATCGTATTGACAATGTTTCGCCAACGATCGGAACAAACATCGAGGTATCCCGCCTTGGAATCGAAAGTCATGGATACAAAGCCGGAACTGGACAGCAAGGACTGGCAGCTGCTGGAAGCGCTGCAGCTGGATGCTCGCCTGGGCTACGCCGAGCTGGGCCGCAAAGTGCGGCTGTCCGCGCCGTCGGTGGCCGAGCGGGTGAAGCGGCTGGAGGAAGCCGGCGTGATCAGCGGCTACCGCGCCACGATCAACCCGAAGCGGCTCGGCTACGGCATCAGCGCGATGATCCGGCTGCGCTGTGACGGCATCACGTGCGCACGCATCGGCACCCTGGTCGAGGGCATTCCCGAAGTGCTCGAATGCCGCCGTCTCGCCGGCGAGGATTCAGCGCTGCTGCATGTGGTGGCAATGTCGATCAGCCATCTCGAATCCGTGCTCGACAGGCTGCTGAAGACCGGCGCAAGCAACAGCACCACTACCCTGATCGTGCTGCAGACACCGCACGAGCATCGCCCGCTGACCCGCGCGATGTGGAACGCGGCACTCGCGATGTCACGCGATGGATGATGATGCCAAAGCAATCTCATGATGCGGCTGCACCACGCTCAAGACGAAAAA
>DASZCB010000314.1:0-3149 GCA_035943575.1 Rhodanobacter sp.
AGACTGAAAGCAGAAGCGGGCATGCCGTCATGCGCGCCTGCCTGTCTGCGGCCGGAGCGGCGCCCATGAGGCATTTGCTCCACGGCATGATTGCTGCCCACGGCATGGCGCTCGGCCGCGCCCGACTGGTGCAACCGAGCCGCTATACCGTCGACACGCGTCCGCTGGCCGCGGAGGAGATCGAGGGCGAATTGGTGCTGCTGCATCGTGCACTGGATACCGCGCGACAGGAGTTGCGCGAACTGCGCGGCAAACTGCACGGCGCGCTCGCTCGCGAGGTCAACGAATTCATCGACGCGCACAGCCTGCTGCTGGACGACGCGGAACTGCTGCGCGGACTGGACGACCTGGTGCGGATCGGCCACTACCGTTCCGGCGCCGCGCTGAAGAAGCAGCGCGACCGCCTGTCTGCCGTGTTCGAGGCGATGGACGATCCCTACCTGCGCAGCCGCAAGGAAGACGTCGAGCAGGTAATCAACCGGGTGATCTCCGCGCTGCAGCGGCAGACCAGCCCGGAGGAACGCAAGCTGGCCGCGCGCGTGGGCGAGATTCTGATCGCCGACAACATCGCGCCGGGCGACATGGCGCAGCTGGCCGGCAACGGCCTGCTCGGCGTGGTCGCCAGTTCCGGCAGCGCGTATTCGCACAGCGCGATCCTGGCACGCAGCCTCGGCCTGCCGATGCTGGTCGGCACCCGCGATGCACTGGCGAACATCCACGACGACGACCTGATCCTGCTCGATGCCGAACGCGGCGAAGCGGTGGTGCACCCTACCGCGCAGGACCTGTCGCATTACCGCGCCTGGCAACGCGGGGCGGTGCTCGAAGGCCGCCGCCTGGCCAAGCTGGCGAACGCGCCCACGCGCACCCGCGACGGCGTCGAGATCGGCCTGCTGGCCAACGCCGAAACACCGGCCGATGTGGCGATGGCGCGCGCGCGCGGTGCCGACGGTGTCGGCCTGTATCGCACCGAATTCCTGTTCCTCAAGCACAAGGGGCTGCCGTCGGAAGACGAGCAGTTCATCGCCTATCGCGACCTGGTGATGGGCATGGGCGGTCTGCCGGTGACCATCCGCACGTTGGATCTCGGCGCCGACAAGGCCGACGCCGCCGGGCTGTCGCTGCGTGGCGAGGACAACCCCGCGCTCGGCGTGCGCGGCGTGCGCCTGTCGCTGCGTTATCCGGCGGTGTTCACCACCCAGATCCGCGCGATCCTGCGCGCCGCCTGCTACGGCCCGATGCGCGTGCTGGTGCCGATGGTGACCCAGCCGGACGAGCTCATTGCCGTACGCACGCTGTTCAAGCTGGCGCGGCAGGACCTGAAGCGCGAGAACATCGACCTGCCCGAGAAGTTGCCGCTGGGTGCGATGATCGAAGTGCCCGCAGCGGCGATCAACGTGCGCGCACTGCTCGAACACTCCGACTTCCTCGCCATCGGTACCAACGATCTGGCGCAGTACGTGCTCGCTGCCGACCGCGGCAACGACGCGCTGGAAAATATCTACAACCCGCTGCAACCGGCGCTGCTGCGACTGCTGTCACACGTGATCAGCGCCGGCCGCCGCGCGAAGAAACCGGTCAGCCTGTGCGGCGAGATCGCCGGCGACGTGAACTTCACCGCGCTGCTGCTGATGCTGGGGCTCAACGAATTCAGCATGCACCCGACGCAAGTGCTGCAGGTACGCGATCGCCTCGCCACGCTCGACTACGCCCACCTGCGCCGTCACGCCTCGCGGTTACTGCGCGCGCATACCCATGAGCAGGCCGAGGCACTGTTGAACGAAATCGTGAACGCCTCGTCCAGCGACTGAAGGCCGCCTTTCGGCGGCGGATTCAGCGACGGCGGCTTCCGGATACGGCGCTGTCGAGATCGGTGCCGTCGAGAAATGCATCCAGCAACGCGCCTCGATATTTCTGCCGGTGCAGTAGCAGCGAGAGCTTGCGGCGCAGGTCGAGGAACGGTGTCTTCAGTGCCTTCAGTCGTCCCGTCGCCAGTGCGTCGGTAACCGCCACCGCGGGCAGGCAGGCGATGCCGAGTCCGGCCACCACGGCCTGCTTGATCGCCTCGATCTGGTCAAGTTCGAGCACGGTTTCGCCGGGCGGTAGCTGTGCCAGCACGCGCTCGCTGGTCGCGCGTGTGGCCGAGCCGGGCTCGCGCAGCACCCAGCGCGCGCCGGCGAAATCGGCGGGCTTCAGGCCGCGCTTGCGTGCCAGCGGGTGCTCCGGAGGCGCGCACACCACCAGCAGGTCGTCGCGCCACGACCGCACTTCCAGCAGCGGATGCGCCACCGGCCCTTCAACGCAACCGATGTCCAGGCTGTGGTCGAGCATCCCGGCGGTGATCGTCTCGGTGTTCGCCACGCGCAGGCGGATCGCCACCTGCGGATGCGCGCGCACGAACGCGCCGAGCAGCTCGCCGACGCGGTAATTGCCCACCGTATTGCTGGCGCCGATGCGCAGCTCGCCGCTCAGTGTCGCGCCGTCTTCACTGCCGCGTCGGCCGAACTCGGCGTGCCGCTCCAGCAGTTCCTGCGCTAACGGCAGCAGTTCGCGACCGCGTGCGTTCAGGCGCAAGCGGCCGCGTTCGCGCGCGAATACCGGCGCATCCAGCTGCCGCTCCATTTCTGCCAGCGCCATGCTGGCGGCGGGCTGGGTCAGGTGCAGCCGTTCCGCGGCGGCACGCACGCTGCCGTGCAAGGCGATCTGCACGAATACATCCAATTGGCGCGGACTGATGTTGATCATCAAGCTATTTTATACGTCCAATCACATATTCCAAGTTTTTTTGATCGATGTGCGCCCCGACAATAGCGGCATTGCCGGAGCCCATGCATGACCACGTCGTCCATCGCCACTCTCATCCACCCCACATGGCGCACCCGCGCGCCCGGCCTCTTGCTGGCGGTGGCGATCGGCTTGCTCGCGCTGGTGCTGGGGCGCTGGGCGCCGCTGATCGGCGGCCCGGTGATCGGCATCGTGCTGGGCATCGTCGTGCGCAACCTGCTGTCGCCGGGCGAGCGCTACACGCCGGGCATCGCGTTCGCCGGCAAGAAGGTACTGCAGTGGTCGATCATCGCGCTGGGCTTCGGGCTCAGCCTGAGCCAGGTCGCCAAGACCGGCCTCGAATCGCTGTCGGTGACCCTGGTGAC
>DASZCB010000315.1:0-4912 GCA_035943575.1 Rhodanobacter sp.
GAATAGCCGGTGCCGAAATCGTCCAGTGACAGGCGGACACCCAACGCCTTGAGTTCGGTCAGCGTGTGCCGAACCCTCGCGAGGTTTTCCATCAGTGCGCTCTCGGTCATTTCGATGTCCAGCATCGACGGTGGCACGGCATGCCGGCGTAACGCAGCTGCGACCTGTTCGACCAGACCCGGACGCTGCAGCTGCTGTGCCGAGATGTTCACGGCCACGGTAAAATCCTGATGCCCCTGATCCAGCCACGCGCGCATCTGGCGACACGCCGTGTCGAGCACCCATTCGCCAATCTCGGTCATCAGCCCGAGTGCCTCGGCGATCGGAATGAAACGCGCCGGCGGTACCTCGCCGAGTTGCCTGCTATTCCAGCGCAGCAGCGCCTCGAAACCGGTCAACGTGCGCTCGGCGGCACGGTGCAGCGGTTGATAGTGAAGCTCCAGTTCGCCGTGCCGGATCGCATCGCGCAGGTGGCTGCCCAGCACCAGCCGGTCCTCGATCCCCTGCATCTGCACGATGGAAAATTCGGAGACCCGATCACGCCCTTCCCGCTTGGCCTCGGCCAGCGCAGCCTCGGCGCGGCGCAGCAAGCTCTTCGCGTCGCCGCCATGTTCGGGCGAATGACTGATGCCCACACTGGCGGTCAGCAGCAATCGGTAATCGTGACCTTCGATCGGCTCGGCCACGGCGGCACGCAGGCGTTCGGCCAGTTCGAGCGCGGTGGACGAGCGCAGGCCGGCGACCACGGCCACGAACTCGTCACCGGCGGAACGGGTGATCTGTCCGCTGTTTCCCAGCGCGGCCTGCAACCGGGCGGCCAGGCGCTGCAGCACGTCATCGCCGGTCTGATGCCCCAGCGATTCGTTGACCACCTGGAACCGGTCCAGTCCGATCACCAGCACCCATGCCGGTGCGGAGGCATCCTGCAACATCACCGCGAGCGCATGTTCGAGCTGCAGATGATGCGGCAAGCCGGTGATCGGATCATGGCTGGAGGCATAGCTAAGCTCCGCCTCGATCTGGCGACGCTCGGTGATGTCACGCGCCACGGCGTAGATCAGCCCATCGGCAGCGGCGAACGAAACCCACTCCAGCAGGCGCTCGCTGCCGTCACGGCACACACAGCGATTGACGAATTCATGGACATGCTGGCCGGAGACGTCCAGCACCATCATCGGATCCGACGGGTCCGCCCGATCCTCCGGTTGCAGGAATTCCCGGTAGCCACGCGCGGTCAGTTCGTCGGCGCTGTAGCCGGTCACGCGCAGCAGCGATGGGTTGAACTGGATCAGTCGCCCCGCGCGCGGATCGAGGATGCAGAAGAGTTCCTGCGACATCTCGAAGAAGCGGTTGCGCTCGCGCAGGCGCTCGACCAGCCGGGCGCTCTCGATCGCGATGCTGGTGATCGGCAGCATGCGGTCGATGCTCTGCAGCTCTTCCGGTCGTGGCTCGCGCGATTCGTGAAAGTACACCGCAAACGTGCCCAGCACCTGCTCACGACGGCCGAGTACCGGTGTCGACCAGCAGGCTTTCAGCCCGTGTGCCTGCGCGATATCCCGATAGTTCTCCCAGTACGGATGGCTGGCGATGTCCGCCACAATCACCCGCTCGCGGCGCCACGCGGCGGTGCCGCACGAGCCGCGTGCATCGCCGATTTCCAGTCCGTGCATGCGCTGGTTGTACGCTTCGGGCAGGCTTGGAGCCGCGCCATGCAGCACATGTCGGCCGGCAGCGTCCAGCAGCAATACCGAACACAGCGCACCGGGATTCAGCGCCTCATGCAGACGCGCGATGTGCTCCAGGCTTTCCGCCAGCGGGTGTTGCGCCGCAATGCCTGCAAGGATGTCGTGCTGACCGGCATCCAGCTGCTCCGCGCGCTTGCGTTCAGTGATGTCCTGGCACGCGCCCAGCATGCGCATGGCTTGCCCTGCTGCACCGACTTCCACGGCACCGCGGCTGAGCAGCGTACGCACCGAGCCATCCGCGCGCACGATGCGCTCCTCGAACTCGAACGGCTGCCGATCGCGACTGGCCTGCTCGATGGTTCGCTGCACCCGCGTGCGATCCTGCGGATGCACCAGGACGAGATAGGCTTCGAAGGTGGCTGCATACTGCTCCGGCGTCACGCCGTAGATCCGGTACAGCTCCTCCGACCAGCTCACCCGGTTGCTGGCGATGTCCCACTCCCAGCTGCCGATATGCGCCACCTGCTGGGCCTGGGCCAGCATCCGCTGGTGCTGCAGCAACTCCTGCTCGGCCTGCTTGCGCTCGGTGATGTCGAGAAAGTAGATGGTCAGGCCGTTCGCCGACGGATAGATGCGGTTCTCGAACCAGCGATTGTATGGCGGGTAGAACGCCTCGATCTGCACCGGCCGCTGCTCGGCCATCGCCTGCTCGTACGCATGCTGGAACGGGTGGTCGATGCCTTCGGGAAACTCGGTCCAGATGTGCCGGCCGACCAGATCTTCGGCGCGACGACCGAAGAAATCGCAGGCTTTCGCATTCAGATAGGTGTAGCGCCAGTTCCGATCCAACGCCACGTAGGCATCGGTGATGCGCTCGAACACCTGATGAAACTCCAACTCCGGCTGAGTGTGTTCCATAACGTGCTCGATCCTGTCATGCGGAAGTGTCCAGGAAGCCGTCGCAGGTTAGCGATCGGGTACAGGCACTGCAATGTCGCAACACAATCGAGGCTAGCGCAGGCTGGAACGCCGCACCATCAGTTTCACCGGCAGCACTTCGCTGTCGACCGACTCGCCGCGGACCAGCGCGAGCAGGCTGTCGACAAGGGTCTCGCCGGCCTGCTTGGTGTCCTGCAGAACCGTGGTCAGCGGCGGGTTGACGAAGCTGGCCATGGCGATGTCGTCGAAGCCGGCCAGCGCGACGTCCTGCGGCACGCGCAGGCCGTGGTCGCTGAGCGCGCGCATGGCGCCGATCGCGATCAGGTCGCTGGCGGCGAACACCGCATCGAAGCCCGCCTCGCGGGTGATCAGCGTGCGCATCGCCTCGTAGCCGGAGCGTTCGGTGCTCTCGGCGTTTTCCTGCAGCGCAGCGTCGACTTCCACGCCGGCCTGTTGCAAGGCATCGACGTAGCCGCGGTAGCGTCCGAAGAATTCCGGGTAGTGGCTGGAGGCGTCGCCGAGGAAGGCGATGCGGCGGCAGCCGCGCTCCAGCAGGTGTTCGGCCACGGCCTGACCGCCGCGGAAGTTGTCGCAGCCGATCGAGACGCCGGGCTGATCGGGCAGCACAGCGCCCCAGCGCACGAAGCGGGTGCCCTGCGCAACCAATTTCTCCAGCTTGTCGCGATAGGCCAGGTAGTCGCCATAACCGAGCAGGATCAGGCCGTCGGCTTTCTTGGTGTCGGCGAAGTCGGCGTGCCAGTCGCGCGAGAACTGCTGGAACGAAATCAGCAGATCGTAGCCCTGCAGCGCGCAGGCGCGGGTGATCGAGCCGAGCATCGACAGGAAGAACGGATTGATGTGCGACTCATCGAGGGTGGGGTCCTCGAAGAACAGCAGCGCGAGCGTGCCGGTATGCATCCGGCGCAGGTTGGATGCGTTCTTGTCGAGCTTGTAGTTGAGCTGTTCGGCGGCGGCCTGGATGCGCCGCCGGGTTTCCTCATTGACCAGCGGGCTGCCGCGCAGCGCGCGCGACACCGTGGCCTGGGAAACCCCGGTCAGGTGAGCGATGTCGATCGATGTGGCTTTTACCTTCATCCGCGGTTTGATCCGGAACCTTCTGGCCAGACAGCGTGACGGTGGCCTTGGACTGGCCGCCGGTCGTTCCGAATCCTAACCGCTTTGCGCGCCGCCTGTCGTATATCGCCCGCCGCCGGTCGACACCGCGGCAGCCGCTGAATACGGTCATGGCGGCGAAAAAGCCGTGTTCCATCGTTCTCATGCGCGCATGTCCTCCAACTCGACACCCTTGGTTTCGCGCACTGCGTACAGCACGAACAGCAGCGACAGC
Source organism: Rhodanobacter sp. (assembly GCA_035943575.1). GTDB lineage: Bacteria > Pseudomonadota > Gammaproteobacteria > Xanthomonadales > Rhodanobacteraceae > Rhodanobacter. The sequence continues at coordinate 3,973 of DASZCB010000315.1, forward strand.
AGCGCAAAGCCCGCGTACAGCCCGTAGGCGAAGGTGAGCCCGATCTCAGCCAGCGCCGGGAAGCTGCTGGTGATCGCAAAGTTCGCCAACCATTGGGCGGCGGCGGCCACCGCCAGCGCGGTGGCACGGATGCGGTTGGGGAACATCTCGCCCAGCAGCACCCACACTACCGGACCCCAACTCACGCCGAAAAACACCACGTAGGCATTCGCGGCGACCAGCGCGACGATGCCGGTGACGCCGGACAGGCTCAGCGTGGCGCCGCTGCCGGTAGCCTGCGAGAAACACCACGCCATCAGCCCCAGGGTGATCGCCATGCCGGCCGATCCGATCACCAGCAAGGGCTTGCGGCCGATCCGGTCGACCAAGGCGATGGCAACGAGTGTGACCAGCACGTTGACGATCGAGGTGACCACGGTGATCGTGAACGAATCGGCCTCGCTGAAACCGACCGAATGCCACAAGGTCGACGAGTAGTAGAAGATCACATTGATGCCGACGAATTGCTGGAACACCGACAGCAGGATGCCGATCCACACCACCGGCAGCAGGCCGGCGGCCTTGCCGCGCAGGTCGCTCAGGCGTGGCTGATGTTCCGAGCGCAGACTGTCCTCGATATCGTGCAACTTACTGTCCAGCGCAGCCTCGCTGTGCATGTTCAGCACGCTCTGCAACACCACCCGGGCTTCCGCCAGACGCCCCTTGGCCACCAGATACCGCGGCGACTCCGGCACGCCCAGCACCAGAGTGCCGTAGACCAGTGCCGGCAGCACCGCCGCCAGGAACATCCAGCGCCATGCCGCCAGCCCCAGCCACGACGGCAGCGACGCACCGCCGGCCGCACCGGCCAGCCACGCATCGCTGAGCAGCGCGGCGAAGATACCCAGCACGATCGCCAGCTGCTGCATCGAGCCGAGTCGGCCACGGATATACGCCGGCG